>JAEPQF010000001.1:0-17004 GCA_017640685.1 Hyphomicrobiales bacterium | reverse complement strand
GACACTTGATAAGGAACAAATCAAACCAGTTGCTTATGCCAGCAGACACAACAATAGCTTTTAGACAACTAAAATCCGAAAAGAAGTTGGAATAGCCATAAAGTAAAAAACTCTCAACACGAAGAAGGGAGTGCTCCACTTCAGAGCACGTACATGGCGCTGCGAAGCGCCCGGTGCCAAGCACCGCACCTCGTAGGGCCCGCAGCGAAGCTGCGGAATAGCCCGTGAGAGAGAAAGAGAAAAACCCTAATTTTCCAAAGAAACTCGGTTTAGTACCGGATAAAAAGGCTTCATCTTAAACAATGGAGCTAATCGAGAAATAATTCTTCCAGTCGTAGGCGCTGCATTCATTCCTGCAACAGTAAGCCCTTGCGCTGCTTTAGTAGCTTGAGGCTCATCAAGCATTACAAAAACAACATATTCAGGCTTGTCAGCAGGAAAAACCCCTACAAAACTCGTCAAAACTTTAGTCCTGGAATATTTTCCCTTAACAACCTTGTTCGCAGTCCCCGTTTTACCGCCAACACGATAAGGCGCAACTTCTGCACGCCGCGCTGTCCCGTGGGGTTCAGTCACATTAGCGCGCATTAATTTTCTTATCTTGTCGCTTGTCTCAGGCGAAATCACGCGCTCGCCCTCAAGCTTTGCTTCGCGCTCACTCCGTTTGAGAAATGTCGGCTTCACATAAATTCCACCATTCACCAAAGCCCCTACAGCAGAAACAAATTGCAATGGAGAAATAGAAAGACCATGACCATATGAAACTGTCGCTGAATGCACATCTCCCCAGCGCCGAGGTGTTTGAGGCACTCGCAAGTCACCCAATTCCGTTTTCATCGGATCAAGCAAATGAAGCTTATCTAAAAACGCTCTATGCGCACCTGGCCCCATTTGAAGAGCAAGTTTCGCAGTACCGATATTTGAAGAGCGCACAAAAATATCCCGCACACTCAACTCACCCTTAACACCATGATAATCGTTAATTTTATGCGCACCAATTTTCAGCGGACCAGTAACGTCTAACTTGTCAGATAGCTTTGTTTTATTCGCATCAAGCGCCATCGCCATGGTCACCGTTTTAAAAACAGAGCCAAGCTCAAATAACCCACCAGATATACGGTCAAACCGCTCTTTATCCTTTTGTAAAGAAGGGCGCTGCGGATCAAGATCCGGCAATGAAGAAAGCGCAACCACCTCACCACTATGAACATTCATAACAACACCAGCAGCTGATTTGGCCTTATAAAGCCTTAAAGCCTTTTTCAGTTCTTGCTGCAAAATATAGTTCGCACTGACATTTAAAGAGAGTTGCACCTCACTAAGAGGCCCCTCACCAAAAATCGTAGGGTCTTCCAACCGCGCCTTATCAATAAATCGCTCAATTCCCGCACGCCCCACATTATCAATATCGACATGACCAAGCACATATCCACCAAGAGAGCCTTTCGGATAAACCCGGCGAATTTCAGGAGTAACGTCTACACCAGGTAACCCAAGGTCAAAAATCTCCTGAGCCCGTTTAGGGTGAAGCCCTCGTTTAATAAATACAAATTGCTTATTCTTCTTGGTGAGCTGGCGCAATAACTCCATCTCATCCAACTCAGGCATCGCTTTTTTCAGCTTTTTAACCACCAATGCAGGCTCCATCAAACCTGACGGATTGGCATAAAGCGAAGGCGCCTCAATATCTGTCGCGAGCAAACGCCCTTCAGCATCCACAATATCCGGGCGTGATTTTTGCACACCAATTGGAGACGCAAGATGCATCTTAATTTCATTCGGGCGCAACACAGCAAGTGAAATTAAATTGCCTGCAATTAAGGAAAAAACACTGAACAATACCAGGATTAAGAGAGAATGACGCAATTGCGGACGATTAAAAAATCCAACACCCTGCTCTTCTATAAAAGCAGTGCCATCAGTTGCATAAGATTGAGAAGAAGCCCTAGAGGCCATAAAATTAGCGCGCATCGGAACCCTCCTCACTAGTTGAAGTAACAACAGATCCAATCAACCGATCTATTTGAGAAAATTCTTCGCGCTTCATTAACCCCGCATCAATTTGAGAACGATCAGACGCTGGCGTTGCTTTTAAAGACGCAAAAGGCACATGCTCATTTTCTGGCAAAGCATCTAATTCACGAAAACTAATAATTTGTTTGGGAGAAAGCGGCTTTAAACCAATCGAGCCTGCAAGTTGCTCAATCCGTTCTGGTCTTGTTAAAATACTCCACTCAGCTTTCAAAACAGCAAGACGCTGGCGCTCAAGAGCAATTTCTTTACGAAGCTGCACCGCTTCAAGCTGCAAACTGCGGGTATCATACTTAATCTTATAGAGAACGCCAGCCATGCACAGCGTTACGCAAAAGATAGGCACTGTTAAAAAACGCAACATTTTACTCTACTCAATCACTGCAAAATACAAACTGCAGAGAACTCATGAACTACAATTGAAGAGATTTAATCCCAAGATCCGCCTCAAAAAACTCATGTGGCGGGGCATCCGTTCGAACGCCAGACCGTAAAACAGCAGATCTAGCCCGTTTATTTCGCAACATCTCTTCATCATTAGCTTTAACAGCTTTAGGGTTAATTATTTGAAAACTTGGGAGAAATTCTTTGTTAATTTCTGGTAAATGCCTGGATTGATTTGGCACACGCCCAGCAGCGGCACGTAAATAAGTCTTAACAATGCGGTCTTCTAGAGAGTGAAAACTAACAACAACCAAGCGCCCGCCAGGCTTCAAAATGCGGCTTGCTGCATTCAAACCCTTTAATAATTCGCCTAATTCATCATTCAAATAAATCCGAAGCGCCTGAAAAGAACGCGTTGCTGGGTGAATTTTATCTTTAGGTTTCTTATGAACAACAGATGCAATCACATCCGCCAAATCAGTTGTTGTACGAAACGGTTCAATAGCACGCCTCTCAACAATAGCTTTCGCGATATATCTGGATTTTTTCTCTTCCCCAAACTGGTAAAGCACATTGGCAATTTCTTCTTCAGCCAATCCATTGACCAAATCAGCCGCCGTTGGGCCAGATTGAGACATCCGCATATCAAGCGGCCCCTCTTGACGAAAAGAAAACCCGCGAGCGCCTTGATCAAGCTGCATAGAAGAAACACCAATATCAAGCACCACACCATCAACTTGGGTAATGCCTAAATGAGCAACAAGGCTCTCCATTTCAGAATAACGCCCATGAACAACATCCAACTTCGGTCCAAACTCACGAAGCATATCTCGCGCATCACGAATTGCATCTGGGTCCTGGTCAATCCCAATCACCCGAGTATCATCAGGTATAAGAGAGGACGATAAAATGCCGCGCGAATAACCACCGGCACCAAAAGTCCCATCTACAAATATAGATTGTTTGGAATTTATCTCATTTTCATCATTGCTTGATGAAACGACTTTTGGCTCTTTTTTCAGATACCCCTTTGGGTTTTCATTCAAAAGAGCATCAAGAACAGGCTCTAGCAACACAGGAATGTGACGGTCAGTACCGCCTGCATTGACATCATCTTCAGTCATGCTCACCGTCATCATTCCTACCCCTTTACTAAACTAAACCCTTACTGGAATTTAAAAGCCGTTTAAAAATCCTTCACGGCCTATTTTACACAACAACAATCAATTCACCTAAATTTCAGAGAATTAATCATGTCCCTTTAAGTCCCCCAAAATAAAATCTTATTCAGCTGACCGCCCTTTACCCAATAATTTGCGCAAATCACGCACCTTACTGCGCGCAGCATTCCGCGCTTCTTCAAATTGTTCTGGCTCCCACATTTGAAACTTGTCTCCAAGCCCAACAAATGTCACTTGCCCCTTAAAACCCGCCACATCTCTCAAACGCTGCGGCAAAACAATGCGCCCGTCGCTATCTATTTTTAAATATTCACTTTCACCAAAAAGGGCTGTCGCCAACTGATCTTTTTCATCAGAATACGGCGCTAAATCTTCCAAAAGCCCACGAATATGTTTCACCAAACGTGGTCCACCAGCATCCAACGCCGCGCTATCAAGCGCAGGGTGGCAAAATATTTCATCTGATTGTTCTTTAGCCAATACAGCGCGAAACGATGCCGGGACAGAAACACGCCCTTTGGCGTCTATCTTATTTGTAAAGCTGGAAACAAACTCATCCATCAAACACGGCTTTCAGATCTCAATTAACAGGCAACCAAGATGACAAAAACCAATTGATTGATTTTGCCTTCAAGGCTTTCCCCCTGAATCCCATTTGCAATTCATTCCCATCTTTTGAACTTGAGCTGTCCTCAGCTTCAAATTCAAAAACAAAGCCCCCGCTTCATTCCCCAAACGCCTTGCTCTTCAATGCGCCTATTAAAAAAGCGCGCCCTCACTCAGAGCGAAGATGATGCATTAAAAAAAAATGGGGGTGGCGGCTTCATATCCTGTGGCCTCTATGGAAGTGAGCTCTCACCATCCCCCAATGCCCCACATCATCCGAATGGGTATATATGGGATACTCTGGGATATTATGGGTGTCAATGGAAATTAATGGTTTATTTAGGTTTAACCATGGGGTCATACTGACAAAAACAATTGAAAAAATTGCAGAAGATAAAAAAGTTATTACAAAACAGTGTGTTAAGGGCAGCGCGCCTTCAAAGAAAGTCTTGTGGCATTTTTACCACCAACAAAAGCTTTCATCAGTTTTGTTGAAAACCTTCAGTAAAAAAACAAAACATGTTGAGAAAATCAGGAATGAAAATCAGAAAAATCAAAACTTCATTTTCAAAAACAAAATGAAAACAAGTCTTTACTCTGATTTTTGCATTAGAGTTACCAGAACTTATTTGCACAACAATCCAAATCGGAGAATTGACAGAACAAGGCGAGAAATGGCAAAACCTTTCGAAGGTCTGTTCTCAATTTTAAAAAGGAGAAAAGGCCAAGAAGGGAAAACCGAGTATGAGCAACGTTGCCGCATCAAGTTTCACAGTAACATCATGGGAAGAACAACCCTTCGATGGCCCATCAGATGGGTTAAAAATAACCCAAGCTATTGTTTCGACTAATTTTGTCGGAGATATCCAAGGCGTGGGCTCTGTTATCTACATCATGAAACATCAAGAAAACGGTATGGCAAACTTTATTGGCTTGCAACAAATCAACGGCTCTATCGGCAACCTGAAAGGCACCTTTGCCATTGAACAAAATGGCTTTTTTGACGGAAAAGAAGCAAAAGGTACCTGCATAGTGCAAAAAGGCTCTGGCACAGGGGATTTCGCTAATCTAAACGGTGAAGGCGAATTCATAGCCCCCATGGGCAAAGAAGGTTCTCTCAACCTAAATTACAGCCTTTAAAAAGCTACTCTACCAAAATTAACATTACGAAAAATAAACACAGCCGACTTAGAGCTGAAGAACATGACAAAGCACCAGCAAAGCCCGTCACATTGTGCCGCACAGTGCGGTTGCTAAATGGGCAACCTGAAGCACAGGTCATGCATAAAAAAACGAACTCAATCTAAACTCACGAAGAAGGAGTTCAGCCCACTTCAGGCTGAAGGACGTGGCGAAGCACCAGCGAAGCCCGTCGCGTTGCGACACCCCTCGGAGGCCCGAGCATAGCGAGGAATAGCCGTGAGAGAGAAAACGGTGGTTGATTATGAGTACCCCTTGGAATGCATAGAGAGCATATAAAGTATTGTGAGCACAATCGCCAATGAATCACACTAATTTTCTCTATACGAAGAAGGAGTGGCATCACTTCGGTGCCAGGACATGGCGAAGCACCAGCGAAGCCCGTCGCGTTGCGACGCACCTCGTAGGGCCCGCTGTGGTAACAGCGGAATAGCCCGTGAGAGAGAATTAAGCAGGATCTGCTGGCGCTGTTGCCTGCATTGATGCCCGCAATCTCATTTCCTGATACCAAGCAGAAAGCTCAGGATGTCGATCACGCCATTTAATGTGCGGAAGACGAAAATCAACATAGCCCATCGCGCAAGCAATTGCGATATGCCCAAGATTAAGCTGCGCTTCCATGCCTTTAACCATCTTAGCCGCTGCCCCAATACCGCGCGCAACAGCAATTTCATCACGTGTTATTTTTTCTTTTATTTGCTTTTCAGCCGGGCGCTTGCGTTCAAGCATTGAGCGAATAGCCACATCGATCATTGTATCCGCATGAGCTTGCGCTTGTAAGACAAACCAACGGCTAGCTCCGGACTCTGGCACAAATTTAGGCCCCTGCATGTTGCTTTCAATATAATCAACAATCAACTTACTATCATAAAACGCTACACCATTGGTCAAAACCATAACCGGCACACGGCTCATCGGATTATGAACAAGCAGTTCTTTTGGGTCTTCAAAGGCATTTACATTTTCAACTTCAATATCATCAAAACCTTTTTCAATGAGCAACACACGCACCTTCCTAACAAATGGTGATGTTGGGCTACCTATGAGTCTCATCGCACGTCTCCTGAATTAAAGTTAAAAAACTTAAAACTATGCATTCCAATGATTTGGACGTTAAGTCAAGGACTAATAAGCCCTTATGCCAGCTGGCCTATAAGCCGGGTTCTGTAGCATGCGTAAAAAACGCACACTGATGACCATTCATCTAGACTTAATGTTACCATCAAGCTCAAGCAACCAACCCGGATGAAGTGAGGAAACACACGCCAAACAAATTCAAAGAATTTGCTCGAGACATCCCTATTTGGTTTTGCTCCGGATGGGGTTTACCCTGCCGCATCTTTTACAAGATGCGCGGTGCGCTCTTACCGCACCCTTTCACCCTTACCTGGCATCGCCAGGCGGTATCCTTTCTGCGGCACTTTCCCTAAGGTTCAGCTTCATGCAAGCATGAAAACCTCCCTCGCCGGGATTTCCCCGGCATCCTGTTTCCCTGGAGCCCGGACTTTCCTCTTAATCTCTTATAACAAGAGACAAGCAGTCATCCGGCCAGCTGACAATAAAGGTGATGCTATCAATCTAGAAAAAGGTCAAGCTTTAATCTCATCAAGCAATTGATCAACAAGTTCAATTGTTTGTTGATCCAACTGCCCAGTGACCTTAAAGGGCCTGTAATGCCGTTGAAAAGCAGTGATAACGAATTCAGTGCGTTGGTCAAATTCCCCGGTCACTTCTAAGCCATAACCAATAGCCACCAACTTTCGCTGCAATTCACAAAGAGACACTTCATTCAAATGAAGTGGAGCAAACTCTTCACACTCTTCTGGAGACAGCCAATGACCAACACCTCTTTTGGCCAATAGAGACCAATCAAAATGAGCGCCAGGGTCTTGCTTGCGATGCGGTGCAACATCAGAATGACCCAAAACGCGATGAAGTTTAATTTTATTGCGCTCAACAATATCGGCACAAAGTTCAGTCACTGCCGCCATCTGCGCTTCACCATATGGCGGCACCCGCTCAAGAGCGTAGCCTTGATTTTGTATTTCAATTCCAATTGAGCAAGAATTAATGTCTGTCTCACCAGCCCACTCAGCCACACCAGCATGCCAAGCCCGATATTTCTCTGCCACCATCTGAATTATCCGCCCACACCCATCAACCAAATAGTGCGACGAAACGCCCCCTTCAGCTGTTGTCAATAACTGCAGCGCATAATCATTTGTAGGAGTGGCCGTGTAATGAAGAAGAAGCATATCAATCTTGACACAAGCCGTCTGAACAGCACCTGAACCACATAAATTAACAGTGGCCCGTCGCTCATTAAAATTAACAGAAGGCACCCAATCTTCTGATTTTAAGAGAGCCGTATCAGTTGGAACAGGTAAAAGTGAAACATCAATATCTTCAGACACATCAATTCCTTCTTTAGTGGTGCTTCAGGTTGCCCACAAGCAACCGCACTATTAGTGGTGCTTCAGATGCAGACTTTTAATGCTCCTTCAGTTGTCCACTAGCAACCGTCGCAGCATCCACATTGTTTGAATAAAACACACTAGCTCAAAGTCCGCGCTGTTTAGAGATAGCGTCATAAGCCTCATTTATTCCCTGTAACCGCTCAGTTGCAATAGCAATAAACTCTTCAGGTACACCACGCGCAATCAATTTATCTGGGTGATTATCACGAACAAGCTGGCGATAATGTGATTTTAACTCATCATTCGTTATATCAGCTTCAACACCTAAAATTTGATAAGGGTTTTCTTCTTTGTTGATAACATGGCGAGCCTGAATATGAGCAAATTCACTTTCAGAAAACCCAAAAATCCGAGCAACTTCCTCTAAAAAAGCCAGCTCATTCGGATGAAGAATATTATCTGCTTTTGCAATGTGAAACAAACCATCAAGCACATCAGATAAAATCTTCTTATCACCATTCATGCATGAGGCCAGCTGCTTTGCATAAACATCAAAACCTGCAATATCTTGTTTCGCCAAGTCAAATAACCGAGCTACATTTTTCACATCGTCTTCAGGAACTTTAAAAACTTCTTTAAAAGCTTTAATCTCATCTTGAACAACAACACCATCCGCTTTGGCCATTTTGGCACCAAGCGCAATCACCCCAACCGTAAAGGCAACTTCACAATCGCTTGGGCGCTCCTCTTCAAGCCAATGGTCAACAGCAAAGTGCCCAGCCATGAGCCCAAGCAAACCGCCAACTGGCCCGCCAACAGCAAGACCAGCAGCACCGCCAGCAAGTTTCCCCCAAATCGACATGTCAAAATAATTCCTTCAACAAGAAAAAAGCTACAACCTAAACCTAAAACTCAAAGCCAACCAATCTGATAATAAAGAGATAAGACATTAAATAAACTAACGACCAAGCCTTGCCTCTTTTATTTGTTATTTATAGTATGTTTTCATCAATTTAACAGCCCCTTTAAAAATGCCAGTAACAGAGAAGAGTTTTCAATTCCCTCTCCGTTACTTAAAGTTCTGCAACCCTCATTTATCGAGCTAAAATGAACAATAACAAGCCTTTAAAACCTCAAAAAGAAAACCTCACACAAATCAACAAATGGTCCTTCTGGATTGACAGAGGCGGTACGTTTACTGACATTTTAGCAAAAGCACCAAATGGCAAATTAGCCCCCCTCAAACTTCTGTCAGAAAACCCAGGAGTTTATGAAGACGCCGCCATTGAGGGCATCAGGCAATCCTTAGGCCTAAAACCATCAGATCCTATTCCAGCTGATAGTATTGATACGGTTAAAATGGGTACAACTGTCGCAACCAACACTCTTTTAGAGCACAAAGGCGAACCAACACTTCTGCTAACCAGCAGTGGCCTCAAAGATGTATTAGAAATAGGCACGCAAGCGAGAGCAGATATCTTTGCCCTCAATATCATCAAACCTCAAATGCTTTATAGCAAAACCATCTCTATAGACGAACGCATAAAAGCTGATGGCACCATCATCATTCCTCTTAACAAAGAAAAAACAAGAGACATTCTAAAGGAACAATTTGATCAAGGCCTCCGCTCTGTCGCTATTCTTTTCATGCATAGTTACAAATACCCCGCTCATGAAAAAGAAGTGGCTAACCTCGCCAAAGAAATCGGTTACACGCAAATTTCTCCAAGCTATAAAACCAGCCCTTTGATTAAATATGTCCCACGCGGTGACACCACAGTGATAGACGCTTATCTCTCCCCTATTCTCCATCACTACACATCTAAAATAGCAACCAAACTAAACATCAACTCATCTCAAATTGATTTAAACTTCATGACATCATCAGGCGGCCTCACAGCCTATGATCAATTTGACGGCAAAGATGCCATTTTATCTGGCCCCGCTGGCGGTATCGTAGGTGCGGTTCAAACCGCGGCTAATGAAGGCATTCATAAAATCTTATGCTTTGATATGGGCGGCACATCAACCGACGTAGCCCATTTTGCCGGTCAGTATGATATGAGTTTTGAAACTGAAATAGCCGGCCATCGCCTCCAATCCCCAATGCTACACATTCATACAGTGGCTGCAGGTGGTGGCTCAATCCTGAGTTACAAAAATCAAAGATTAGCGGCTGGTCCTGAAAGCGCTGGCGCAAACCCAGGCCCAATGAGTTATGGCAAAGGCGGCCCCTTAACCGTCACAGACGCCAATCTCATGACAGGCCGTATCAATAAAAACCACTTCCCGCATATATTCGGCGAAGGCCAAAATGAACCTCTTAATCTAGATATCGTAAAAACTGCATTTCAAAAAAGAGCAGATGAAATTAATGAACAATCAAAATCAAATCTAAGCGCTGAAAGCTGTGCTGAAGGTTTTTTAAAAATCGCCAATGAAAGCATGGCCGCAGCCATTAAAAAAATATCCATTGAACGCGGCATCGATGTTAAAGACTACACCCTCCAATGTTATGGCGGTGCAGGCGGCCAACATGCAGCAGATATAGCAGACTTACTCGGTGTTAAAAAAATCTTCATTCATAAACACTCCAGCCTTTTATCTGCCTACGGCATGGGCCTTGCCAAACAATCTGCCCGGCAAAGTGAAATGATAGCTCACCCCCTATCATCCATAAACAAAATAGATCTTTTGAAACGAATAACCAAACTCAAAGAAAAAACAGAAGCTGAACTACTTACAAACATCAGCATTAATAAAAACAATGAAACCAAACTTGAAACAAATATCACCTGCTACCTCTCCTATCAGGCACAAGAAACAAAAATTCCTGTAGCCTTAGACAATGATGGTTTGAGCAATTTTCATGAACTGCAAAGTGAGTTTGAAAAGGCTCACCTAAAACAATTCAGCTTCCTTCAGCCCAGCACACCAGTTCTTCTTCAGCAAATAGAAGTTGAAACTTATATAGACCCAAGCGTTGAGGAAATAAAAACAAACGCCAATCAAAACATCATTGAAACTAAGGCAAGTGAAACAGAAACAGAAACAAAAGAAACGACAAACATTTTTCATAATGGTGAATGGCACCAAGCCACACTCTATGCTGAAAGAAGCTCTGACCTTCAAAAAAACAAAGGCTCAGCAAACAAAAAACATATCAAAGGCCCCGCTCTTCTCATCACTGATCATCAAACAATTTTAACCCCAAAGGGATGGACTCTATCGAGAAACCAAGATGGCAACATCTTAATGACACGCGAAACCAAAGCATCTCAACAAACAACCATCAGCACAACTAAAGCAGATCCTATTCGCTTAGAGTTATTTAATAATCTTTTTATGTCCATTGCTGAACAAATGGGAGAAGCATTAAGAGCAACCGCCCAATCTGTGAACATAAAAGAACGTCTGGATTTTTCTTGCGCTATCTTTGATGGCAATGGCGCCCTCATCGCCAACGCTCCTCACATGCCGGTCCATTTAGGCTCAATGGACAGAGCTGTCGAAGCTGTCATCAACGCCAATCCAGATGGCATAAAAAAGGGCGAAGCGTTTATGATCAATGCCCCTTATAGCGGCGGCACCCACTTACCAGACATCACCGTCATCTCCCCTCTTTTTCATGAAAACAAACATGTGGGCTTTGTAGCGTCTCGTGGGCACCACGCAGATGTCGGCGGTATTGCTCCAGGCTCCATGAGTCCTAATGCCAAAACCATTCACGAAGAAGGCATCCTTATTGAAAATTTCAAACTTCTTGAAAATGACATCTTTAAAGAAGATGCCGTTCTAAAACTGCTTACAGAACAAACTTACCCAGCTCGCAATCCAGAGCAAAACATTGCTGACTTAAAAGCCCAACTCGCCGCCAATGCAAAAGGAATGAAAGAACTAACAAAATCAATCAATGATGTTAGCGAACCTGTATTCACTGCTTATATGGAATTTGTCCAGCAACAAGCTGAAAATGCCGTATACGGCCTCATTGAGAATTTAGATAAGCAAAAAGTCGAGGGGAAGTTAAAAGGAACCTTCTCATGTGAGATGGATCAAGGCACTCAAATCACTGTCAAAATCACACCAGATAAAAATACTAACAAACTCATTATTGATTTCACAGGAACAAGCAAACAGGCTGAAAATAATTTCAATGCCCCAGAACCAGTCACAAGAGCCGCCGTGCTTTATGTCCTTAGAACTTTGATCGCTGACAAAATCCCAATGAATGCCGGTTGCCTCCGCCCCGTAGAAATCATCATACCAGATAATTCTCTTCTTAAACCTAAAAGCCCTGCTGCTGTTGTTGCTGGCAATGTTGAAACAAGCCAAGTGGTTACCAATTGCCTTTATGGCGCCTTCGGCATCCTTGGCCTAGCCCAAGGCACCATGAACAACCTCACCTTCGGTAATGACACTCATCAATATTATGAAACCCTCTGCTCTGGCGCACCAGCCGGCCCACCCTATAATAACCAAGAAGGGTTTAACGGCGCCGCTGCAATTCACACTCACATGACGAATTCACGCCTAACCGATCCAGAAATTCTGGAAACAAGATATCCTGTTTTATTAGAGCAGTTCACAATTGATGAAAATTCTGGCGGCAAAGGCTACTGGTCAGCAGGTGACGGCATAACTCGCACAATCAAATTTTTTGAAAATTTAGAAGTCTCACTTCTCACCGGTTATAGACAGCACGCTATTCCAGGGATCGATGGCGGAAATCCCGGCAGAAAGGGCAAAAACCAGTTAACAACCAAAGAAGGCAAAACAGAACACTTAAATTCTACCTGTTCGATAAAAGTCAAAAATGGAGACAGTTTAACAATAACAACCCCCACAGGAGGTGGTTTCGGCCCCTTTAAACACTATCAAAACCACTAAAATCCCGCTTACCCTTTGTTAACAAAGGAAAATAAAAAAGACTTGTATCTTTTGAAATATTAACCAATACTTTTAGTAATCAATAAAAACAAAACACAACCATAAATTGATTATAAAACAGGAGGAGTGATATCATGAATCTGGAACGCAGCCTCGTTACAGCTACGACAATTCTAGCGTTCAGTGTCATCGCGGCAGCCATTATGGGATTACTTTAAATAGTTTTTTCATAAACAAAACAACAAACTCCTCCCCGGAACTTTCTACTCTAAGCCTCCAAAACTCTTATATTTAAGAGCTCACTTCCTCTATTTCCCATTTTCTATGTTTCCCAGTTAAAGAAACAGTTTTACCCGCCATATTACCAAGCCCAAACTGCCTTGAAGCAAAGAAAGAAGCTTCAATTTTTTTTATCAAAGCACAAAAAAGACAGTCTTTTCAATAATCTATCCCAAATTGAAACAGCCTTAACTTCGAATTAACCCTAGCACCTTATGGTACCTCTAATCGCTCAGAAAGAGCGTGAGTCTAATTTTTAGTACCTAGGAAAGGGTAAGTATTATGGCTGGAGAAATCACTCTCTCGAGTGCTGTGCGCTCAAATCTATTGGCTTTGCAAGACACGGCCAATCTCTTAAGTAAAACTCAAGAAAAACTAGCAACCGGACTAAAAGTCAACAGCGCGTTGGATGATCCAACAGCGTTCTTTACTGCAAGTTCACTAAACAGCCGTGCAAACGACTTGTCTCGCTTACAAGATTTCGTAGGTAACGCTGTTCAAACAATTAAAGCTGCTGACGAAGGCATCTCGGCTATTACCAAATTGGTAGAAAGTGCTGAAGCAACAGCCCGTCAAGCGCTTCAATCTGCTGGTAACACAGCAACAGCCACTGGTAATGTGGACACAACTGCATCTGGATTTTTCGATTTTACTGCGACAAACACCAGTTCAAACACTGTGACAACAGCAAACTTCGATGATTTCACAGCCACAAACACAGGTAACGTTGCCCTAACAACTTCCAACTTTGATGATTTTGAAGCCACAACAACAGGCTCAAACGTCACCGGCCTTTCAGGTTCAACAGACTTGGCAACTGACACGGCAATCAGCAACGGTGAAACTCTAACCATCGCGTTGGATGGCGGCTCTGCTTCAACCATCACATTGGGATCTGGTAACGTCAACACAGAAGCCGCTTTGATTTCAGCCATTGATGCCATCGTTGGCACGGGCGCAACTTCAATCGACGGCTCTGGCGCCATCACCATCACCACTCAAAATGGTGAAGATCTAACTCTTGGCGGCACTGGCCTTGCAAACCTTGGTTTAACAGCTGGTCCACACGTGGCTCAAAACACATTGGGCATCTCAGCTGGTGACACATTCACAGTTGACGCCGGCTCAGGCTCACCAACAACCATCACATTCGGTAATGGCACTGGTGAAGTCGACACATTAGCTGAACTTGAGTCAGCTCTTGATGCCGTCTCAGGTGTTCAAGCTGCAATTGATGGCTCGAACTTCCTCTCTATCACAACTGACAATGGCGAAAACCTCACATTAGCTGAAGGTACAAACAGCCCATTGGCAACATTAGGCATTACAGCTGGCACAAATAACGCCACAAACACACTTGGCCTTGAAAATGGTGACAGTTTTGATATCTCAGTTGGCACAGGCTCAGCCACAACCATCACATTTGGTACAGGCACCGGCGAAGTCAACACAACAGCTGAATTGCTTTCAACTCTAAACGGCATCACAGGTGTATCAGCTGAAATCGATGGATCAAACAACCTCGTTGTCACATCAACAGGCGGTGAGAACCTTACTTTCGCTGAGAACTCAGGCACACCTCTAGCTGATCTTGGCCTAACAGTTGGCGCCGTTGAAGCCGCAAGCACATCAGGCATTGAGCTTGGTGATACATTCACTGTTCAAGTGGGTGATGCAGCTGCAACAACCATCACATTCGGCACAGGTACCGGCGAAGTTAACACCCAAGCTGAACTACTATCGTCACTAAATGCAATCACTGATTTGACAGCAAGCATTACTGACGAAGGTTATTTAAAGCTTGAAGCCACAAATGGTGATGACCTTGTCATCGCTGAAGGAACAAACACACCTCTGGCTGACCTTGGTCTTACAGTCGGAACATCAACAGCTGCCACCAATAATGATAGAACAGCTTTTGCTACCCAATTCAATGAGTTACGCACACAAATTGATGAACTTGCAAATGACGCCAGCTTTAACGGCATCAACCTGCTAGATGGTGATAACTTAACCGTAACATTCAATGAAGATGCAACTTCAACGTTGGCAGTGAGCGGTGTTACCTTTAATTCAAATGGTCTTGGAATTTCTAGTTCTCAAAACACATTCCAAACAGATGCGGACATTAACGCTGCATTGACCGACCTGAAAGGTGCAACAGACACCCTGCGTGCTCAAGCATCGAAATTTGGTTCTAACTTGTCGGTTGTTGAAACCCGCCAGGACTTTACAAAGAATCTGATTAACGTACTTGAAACTGGTGCTGCGAACCTAACTCTTGCTGACACAAACGAAGAAGGCGCCAACTTGCTCGCGTTACAAACAAGACAGCAATTGTCATCAACTGCACTATCACTTGCCTCGCAGGCAGACCAAAACGTTCTACAGCTATTCTAAGATTTTTAGAAAAGTTAAGAAAAAAATCAAAGGATCAAGGCAAGAATTTTACCATTAATGCCTTGATCCTAAAATAAAAAAACTAAAAATCGATTCCTAACCAAAGGTTGTATAAACGTCTTCAATCTAACATAAGCTGAATAATGAACAGTTTGTTAAACAATGAAGAGTTATACTATCTGGTGTTTAGCGAGTGGATAAGATCCTCGGGGATATTCAATGGCATTAAAAGTCGAGCTAAAACCAAATGAGCGCCTGATTATTGGCGATGCTGTGATTACTAACGACGATAGTCGCACGCGCCTTTATATCGAAGGGTCATCCCCGATTTTGCGCGAAAAGGATATTATCCGCCCAAATGAAGCGGATACGCCTTGCAAAAAAATCTATGTGATTTTGCAGCTTATGTACCTTTCTAAAACACCACGTGATCATCACGAAAGTTACTTTGAAAGTGTAACCGAAGTACAAAATGCAGCCCCAAGCACAGCATCATATTTTGATGCGATTAACAGTGAAATCTTGGCTGATAATTATTACAAAGCTTTAAAAGAAGCTCAAAAATTAATCGCCTATGAAGAGGAATTAGTTTCAAATGCACAAAGCCCTGAATGCGTATGAGCAAAATGCCAAGGTCACTCAATCACCTCGTGAGCTTGAAGCATCATTACTATTAAAAGCAGCTTCTCAATTGCAATATATTGCTGATAATTGGCGAGACAATTGGGGCAAAGAGAATAACGAATTTTTAGCGGCGCTTTATTACAACCGCCGCCTTTGGAGTGTGTTATTGGGCTCAATTGCGGGTCAAGAAAATCCGCTTCCAATTGAAATTAAAAATAATGTCGCCTCTCTAGGCGCCTTTGTTTTAAGGCACACAATTTCAGTGCAGGCATACCCATCACCAGAAAAACTAAAAGTTCTGGTCACAATCAATAAAGAATTAGCCGCGGGTCTAAACGCAGCTGAAGCAAAATAAATTTTAAATGAAATTCCAATTCAAAAAGGCAGCTATTAATTTAGCTGCCTTTTTTATTAAGTAAATCCATAGAATTATTCAGCTGCCTCAGCATAAAAAGCTGCATTATCATGAGGCTCTTGCTTCACCTGGGGCTTTAAAGCTGTTTGTGTGGTCTCATCAACCCACTGCAAGCGCCCATCATATTGAGCCCCCATATCAATACCAATGCCCTGATGATAAATATCACCTTCGACAAAAGCTGATGAATGCAACATTACACTATCACCATGAATAGTACCTTCAACACGGCCGTGAACATTCACTGTTTCAGCTTTAATATTTCCATCAACAGAGCCTGCAGTTTCTACAACCAAAGCTGAGCAATGCAAATCACCATGAACTGTGCCTTCAAGACGAATAACACCTTGTGAAGTTACACTACCCTCAATGATCAAATCATTACTAATGACAGTTTCAGTTGATCTTTTCGTTTCATCAACCGGTAGCTTAGCACCGTTATTGTGCATCATTGAGGCACGTGGTTTTGCAGAAAGAGGTTCTTCAGTAACTTGCTCAGCTGTCCTTTTCTTCAATTTTTCAGGAACAGGCAAAGGGTCTTGCGAAACCTCCGCCAATTCAGGATGTGATGCGGCCT
>JAEPQF010000019.1:4337-37405 GCA_017640685.1 Hyphomicrobiales bacterium | reverse complement strand
ATCTTGCGACCAGAGAGCCTTATGTCAGCGGGCTTCCAAATGTCTTTTGCCGCTGTAACGGCACTTATAATAAGTTATAATTTTTTGAGAGAGTACGAACCATTTCAAAATTTAAACAACGGTCAAAGAGCTACTTGGCTCAAACCTTTATATTATCTAGGTGGAATTTGGTTCACCTCAATCATCACGACAATCGCAACGGCACCATTTGCTATCTATCATTTCCATAATATTTCTTACATGGGCCCAATCGGGAACATGCTAGCAATCCCTATATTTAGCTTGCTGTTAATGCCCTCAGCCCTCATCTCTTTAATTCTAATGCCATTTGGTTTAGAGGCAATCGCGTTTATTCCTCTAAAATATTCAATAAGCCTTCTTTTAAGTTCAGCTCATTGGACATCAAGTTTTGATCCCGCCATTATTACGACCGGTGCGATTAATTTCAGTTCTGTTTTAATTTTGATGGCAGGACTAGGCTTCATATTTTTCACAAACAAACCCTTAAACTATTTAGGTGCTGTTCTATTAATTTTAGCGCCTATTTCAGCAGCTCAATATAAAAAGCCAGATCTTTATATTGGCGCGTCGGCTGAAATCATCGCCTTAAGAGGAGACGACCAAAAGCTCTATGCACCAACAGGGCGCAAAGGAACATTTATTTTAAATAATTGGCTAAAAGTTGATGCCGATACACGATCATTAAATTTTGTGAGAAACAATAAATATCTATTATGTGATGATACAGCTTGTTCGGGAAAAACAGCTGGCTTGCGAGTGACACTTATTAAATCAATTGCCGCATTAGAAGATGCGTGTGAGACAGCCGATATTGTAATTTACAAATTCGCAATCACACGAAAATGCAAAAAACCAAAATTGACACTTACTAAAAGAAACTTGATAACAAGCGGTACACTCTCCATTTATGTTAAAGACAAAAAAATGGAAATCATTACAGCAAATGGGTTTAGAAAAAATAGAATTTGGTCTGGCTATCGTTAAGACAAACCCGCTAGTAAAAATTTCAGCCTTAGTGATATTTACGAACAAGTCCAATAAGTTGTCCTTGGACTTGCACCTTATCAGATGTGAATTTCCGCGGTTCATAAGCCGGGTTCGCAGCAACAAGCTCAATCTCATTTCCAGATTTATATATCTTCTTCAAAGTGGCTTCTTCTTCTTCAATAATAAAAGCAACAACAATATCACCATTGCGAGCTGTAGACGTTTCCTTAATTAAGACCGTGTCCCCATCAAGAATACCCTCATCAATCATCGAATCGCCATGAACTTCAAGAGCATAATGGTTACCATTACCTAGCATGTCAGGTGAAACCACCAAATCATTATTATGATCTTGAATAGCAGATATAGGAACACCAGCCGCAATCCGGCCCATAACGGGCACAGTCATAGAAGATGGATCAGAAGAAGCCTCTGAAGAAGATTTTAAAGCAGCATCAGCGAGTGAGACAACATTGCTTTTCGCCTGAGCGCTTGCGACCTCATTAGCTGAGCTTTGCATCCCTTCAGGTAATTTTAAAATTTCAAGAGCGCGCGCTCTGTGAGCAAGTCTGCGAATAAATCCTCGTTCTTCAAGCGCTGTAATGAGGCGATGAATACCTGATTTTGATTTTAACTCAAGTGCATCCTTCATTTCATCAAAAGAGGGAGAAACGCCTGTTTCCTGAACACGGCTATGAATAAAAAGAAGTAAATCTTTTTGTTTTTTCGTCAGCATAAAATCATCCCTCTCTATTATCAGGTTTATTTAATGTTGCCTGATCTATTTAATTCGTTGTTCGATCTAGTTAATTGAATAAAACCGGCACATAAAACCAAAAAACTAAAGTTCTATCGTTTCAAATGCTGCAATAAAAGAATCAATAGCTAAAGTACGAATCGAGAACATTATGCATGTTCCCGTCTTGTTCCGCAAGTTGGAAAAATGATTTTTTTAATTCCTATAAAAACAAAAAGGGTCGCAATAAAAATTATTGCGGCCCTTTTTAATAATGTTCCTAATTTTCAGGAAATTAATGAAGATTTGGCTTCATTTTAACCCATTTAGGAAGATGTAAATGACCTAAAACAGCACGTGCAGTTGTAACCGCTTGCGCACCAGAGTGGCCAATATGTGAAAATGTATCATACAAAGCTTCACTTCGTAATTTGTGAGCTTGTTCAATATGATGGTTCACTTCATCAATGCTAATGTCTTTTAGTTCAATCGACATGAGTTTCTCCTTTAAGTGTTTGTTGAACACCGGTTATTGAGAAAACTTTCTCTTGAATACAACATAAGAGGACAAAGAGAGGCGAGGTAGATCAATTAGATCAACTCAGCGTTGCATTTTTTACAAAGCTAGTGAAAAAAAGAACTAAAACAACAAATTAAATGAAAAAAATTCTAATCCAGTGGATAAATTTCAACAAACTCACCTTTAAAAGCTTGATCTGCATGAGGTTCCCTTACAATCAAACAATTTGAAAATGCAAAAGTCGCCTGCAATGAACTATCTTGATTTTCTCTACATTCAACACAAAGTTGACCCTTTTCATCAATCCAGTAAAAGCTGCGCATATAATGTTTACGAGGGCCATTAGAACCAACCGCATTTTGTAAAAGAGCCGTTTGTGTTTCTTTAATTGGAGAAGGTATCCCCACCATCGAGCGAATAAGCGGAACAACAAACATCTCGGCGCATATTAAAGCTGAAACAGGATTGCCAGGAACACCTACAATGCTTTTCTCACCCAAAGTTCCAACCATAAGGGGTTTTCCAGGGCGCATGGCAATTCGCCAAAAATCAAGTTTCATCCCGGCGTTTTTTAACGCCTCTTGCACCAAATCATGATCACCAACAGAAGCCCCACCAATTGTCACAATAATATCAAATGCATTCTCGGGAGCTTTAGCAGTTCCAATTATAGTCTCTAAACTCTCTAAATTATCTTTTGCAATACCAAGGCAATGAGCTTCAGCACCGGATTGATCAAGCAGCTGTTTCATCCCAAAAGGAATAGAAGAAATAATTTGCCCGTCCGCTAAAGCCTCTCCAGGTAGAACTAATTCATCACCCGTTGCAATAATCGCAACTTTTGGCTTTTTGAAAACCTCAACAGAAGCAATATTCATTGACGCCAAAAGTGCCAAGTGCCGAAAATTAAGTGATGTTCCTTTTTGAATAAGCTCATCACCTTTGTGAAAATCATATCCCGCAGCTCGAATAAATTTGCCGGGCTCACTAACGTCCTTTACTAAAACGATCTGCTCATCAAGCCTGTCACAATCTTCTTGCCTGTCACAATCTTCTTGAATGGCAATTGCATCAGCCCCCTCAGGCACAACAGCGCCCGTAAAAATTCGAACAGCTTCTCCTGAAGAAATCTTCCCGTCAAAGGGGTGTCCAGCTGAGCTTTCTCCAACAATTCTGAAAGAAGAGGGAAGTGAATTACAATCAGAGTGAATAACGGCATATCCATCCATCGCCGAAGCGGCAAATGGAGGTTGAGTGATTTTAGCGGAAATACACTTGGCAACAACACGGTTAGAACAAAGCTCTAATGGTAACGTTTCAGTCGCCATGAGAGGCCCTTTAGCAACCATACGGTCCTGAGCTTCAGCAACTGAAAGTAAACTCATTAATAACTCCAAAAATAACAAAAAATGAAACGGTTTCTAAAATGACAACTCAGTATAATTATTCTGCTGCATCTGGTGCCCGGTAAGTTCCTGACTTACCACCTGTTTTTTCTAATAAACGCACCCCAGAAAAACTCATCCCCTTATCAATAGCCTTGGCCATATCATAAATAGTAAGACAAGAAACTGAAACCGCTGTCAAAGCTTCCATTTCCACACCTGTTTTTCCGTCAACTTTTACCGTTGCCTGCACCAATATTCCGGTTGCTGGCTCAGTGGCTGGAGTAAACGAAACCTCAACACCTGTTACAGGAAGAGGGTGGCATAAAGGAATAAGATCAGATGTTTTCTTCGCTGCCATTATTCCAGCAATACGCGCGGTTGCTAAAACATCACCCTTTTTCATCGCATTTTGTTGAATTTGTGCCAATGTCTCAGGCTGCATAGCAACAAACCCTTCTGCAACGGCAACCCGTTGAGTAACGCCTTTTTCTGAAATATCAACCATATGAGCAGCACCTGCCTCATTAACATGAGAAAGCTTTTGCTCCGTCTCAACACTACGGGTCTCAACACTGCGGCTCTGAACCTCAGGCTGTTTAACAGCAGATTGTGCTTGTTGCACTTTTTCTTGATTGACTTGTGGTTGTTGCGCCCCGTCCTTGCCATCACTACCAGAACTTATCAAAGCGCCAAGTTCTTCAATGGCTGTTTCAAAATTATCTCCAAGCAACTGCACATCTTCTATTTTAATGTCAGTTTCATCATTCGATTGCTTCAACTCTTCATGAAACTTATTTTCATCAATTGAAGGAGCTGTAACTTGATCTTGTTGTGGTGCTTCATTTGGTGAAGGGGCTCTTTGTGCTGCCGTTTCTTGGCCAGCCTCAGCACCCTTCACATCAGGAAAAAAATCAGGAACGGCCTCATGTCCAAGCAGAACTCTGGTGGCTTGCTGAACATTCTCTTTCCGCATCAAACATTCACCAACAAGAAACGTATTCGACCCAACTTTAGAAAGACGAATCAAATCATCATGAGTTGTAATACCACTTTCACTAATAATGATCCGGTCTTTTGGAATAAGGGGCGCTAACCCTTCTGTAGTCTCAAGTTTGATGTCAAAAGTTTGCAAGTTGCGATTATTAATCCCAATTAAAAGCGTATTAAGTTTAAGAGCCCGCTCTAATTCTTGACGATTATGCACTTCAACAAGCACATCCATGCCCCACTTGTTAGCCATATTGGTAATGGATTGAGCCATAACATCATCTACAGCCGCCATAATAACCAAAATACAATCAGCACCCCATGCGCGTGCCTCAACAACTTGGTACGTGTCGATCATAAAATCTTTGCGCAAGACAGGCAAAGTTGAAGCAGTGCGCACTTCTTTTAAATATTGTGGATGCCCTTGGAAAAACGCAATGTCCGTTAAGACAGAAAGACAAGCAGCCCCCCCTGTCTCATAAGCATCAGCTAATGTCGCAGGATCAAAATCAGGCCGGATCAAACCTTTAGAAGGGCTTGCCTTTTTAATCTCAGCGATTAAAGCGGCTTTACCATCTGCATGAAATCTTTGAATAGATTTGATAAACCCGCGTGGCGCTGTCGCAGCTCTGGCTTGATTTTCAATTTCTGAAAGAGGCAATATGTTTTTGGCATTCGCCACCTCTTTTGCTTTGTGAGCAATAATGCGATCCAGCATATTTTTCATAACGGACGTCCTAAAAATTAAAAATCAAATAATAAACGAATAAGCCACGTCTTTTCATCCGTGAAGCATTCATCTTTTTAACCATTGGTTAGTGTAATCAACTGCTCCAACGCCTCAAGTGCTTTACCATCATCAATAGCATTAGCCGCAACACCAACAGCCTCTTTCAAGTCATTCACTTTACCGCTAACAACAAGCGCTGCCGCAGCATTGAGCAAGACGATATCTCTAAATGGTCCCATCTCACCCTTTAAAACTTCCTTAATGGCAACCGCATTCACCTCAGAATCACCTCCTTTTAGCATATCTATGCTTGTAAGAGGTAAACCAACCTCTTCAGGATGCACGGTAAAGGTTGTAATTTCACCATTATCAAGCGCAGCAACCTTGGTCTCACCGGTTGTTGATAACTCATCAAGACCATCAGCCCCATGAACAACCCAAAGCTTTGTTGAGCCGAGTGTACGTAACACTTCAGCGATAGGAACCAACCATTCATCAGAAAAAACACCAAGCACCTGCCGTTTGGCGCCCGCTGGGTTTGAAAGAGGGCCAAGCAAATTAAAAATAGTCCTCACACCAAGAGAAGCTCTAGCTGGGCCAACATGACGCACAGCTGAATGATGAGCCGGCGCAAACATGAACCCAATATTCGCTTGCTCGATGCATTTTTCAACGATCTCAGGTGTCACATCTAAATTCACCCCTAAAGAGGCAAGCACATCAGCCGAACCTGATTTTGAAGAAATTGACTTGTTGCCATGTTTCGCAACTGGGATACCCGCGCCAGCCACCACAAAAGAACTACATGTTGAAATATTGTACGTCCCTGAGCTATCGCCACCAGTTCCGCATGTATCAACCGAGCCTTCTGGCGCTTGAACACCAGTAGCTTTGGCGCGCATCACTTCAGCAGCACCCGTGATTTCATCAACTGTTTCCCCTCGTACACGAAGTGCCATAAGAAAACCGCCAATTTGAGCGGGCTCCGCTTGCCCCGTCATCAAAAGTTCAAAAGCAGCAGCTGATTGTTCTCGAGATAAACTCTCACCAGTTGATACAATTTGGATGTAATCTTCGATACGTGCCATTGCGTCCCCACTATTAATCAAACGGCTAAAATTATTTCTTATTTTTGAAAACTATAACCTATGCCGTCAATTGTTTTTCAAAAATTTTATGGTCAATCGAAAGACCCGCAATTTCAAGGAAATTACCTAAAATCTTATGGCCATAATCAGAAGCAATACTCTCTGGGTGAAATTGCACCCCAAAAATAGGATACTCTTTGTGGGCTAATCCCATAATCAACCCATCAGAGCTTTCAGCAGTAATGTCAAAGCAATCAGGCAAACTTTTCTTTTCGACAATCAGCGAATGATACCTCGTGGCTGTAAAGGGAGAAGGCAGCCCTTTAAAGACTGAATGCTCCTCATGAGTAATTTCAGATGTTTTCCCATGCATCAATTCAGGCGCCTTAATGACCTTTCCGCCAAAGGCTTGGCCAATTGATTGATGCCCAAGACAAACCCCAAAAATTGGAAATTTCCCAGCAGCCTTTTTAATTAACTCAAGGCAAATCCCCGCTTCATTCGGTGTGCAAGGGCCTGGAGAGAGTACAATCGCTTTAGGTTTGGCTTTAAGAACCTTCGCAACCGTAATCTTATCATTGCGAACAACATCTGAATGAACACCCAAATCACCAATGTAATGAACCAGGTTATAGGTAAAACTGTCGTAATTATCGATAAGAGTGATCATTAACTTTATGTGTCCTGAGAAAAGTGCTGCTTTGGAGTGATATAACAATAAAGCCTTCCCGAGTTTGGGGCAAGCGTCGACCAACAATCTGTGTCAATTTGAATATGAACCAAGGCACAAGTTGGAAATTTCTCTAAAATAGACAAATAGTCAGCATTGCCTTTATCTTCAACAAGCTTTTCAATGAAACTCTCTAATCCAGGGTTATGCCCCACAACCATCAGAGACTTAACAGTATCTGATGTGTTTCGAATTTCCTCTAAAATTTCAGAAGAACTCGCAAGATAAAGCCGGTTTAAGAAAACTTGTTGAGAAGGAGAAAATCCTTCTGCTAATAGTCTTTTTAATGTCTGCTTGCAGCGTTTAGCTTTGGAACACAAAACCATTTGGGGGCGGACATTTCTTTCACTTAAATACCGCCCCATCTGAGCCGAATTCAACTTACCACGCTTATTGAGCGGGCGATCGAAATCATCAAGGTCTAAATCTTTCCAACTCGATTTTGCATGCCGCAAGATATAAAGATCTAACATATCTTAATTGTTTCTCTTAATACCTGCAAAACGAAGCGCTTCTGCCCGCGCACTAAACAAAGCTTTTGCTTTATTCACACATTCATCGAATTCTGATTGCGGCACAGAATCTGCCACAATCCCAGCACCAGCTTGCACATGCATCTGACCATCTTTAACAATGGCTGTTCGCAAAACTATGCAGCTATCCATTTCACCTGTCGCTGAAAAATAACCAACACAGCCTGCATAAACACCGCGTTTATGAACCTCAAGTTCATCGATAATCTCCATTGCCCGCACTTTAGGAGCGCCAGAAACAGTACCAGCGGGGAAACCAGCCATTAACGCATCAATCTCATCAAATTCTGTAGAAAGTTTGCCCTCAACATTAGAGACAATATGCATCACATGACTATAGCGCTCTAAAAAGAACTGATCAGTTACGTTAACAGTGCCAGTTTCAGCAACACGCCCCACATCATTACGCCCTAAATCCAATAGCATAAGATGCTCCGCGCATTCTTTCGGGTCAGCTAAGAGATCTTCGCCAAGAGCCTTGTCTTCAGCTTCTGTTTTCCCGCGTTGCCGCGTGCCAGCAATAGGGCGAATAGTGACCACTTCATCACGCGCACGCACTAAAATTTCTGGGCTCGAACCGATGACTGAAAAGTCCGTAAAATTAAGATAATAAAGAAAGGGAGACGGGTTCGTGCGTCGAAGCGCTCTATAAAGCGAGAAGGGCGGCAAAGAAAAAGGCGCGCTAAACCGTTGACTTAAAACCACCTGAAAAATATCACCTTCAGTAATATATTTCTGAGCCTGTTTCACCATTTTTTTATAATGCGCAGGCGTGGTGTTTGAAGTTGGCTCTTCAAATAAAGGAGCACCATCCTCCTCATCAATATTTACCTCATGCATATGAGGAACAGGCGCATTTAAATCTAAAATCGCCTCTTTTAAATTCTCAATAGCAGTTGTGTACGCTGTCTTAGCTGAAACACCCTCTTTAACATCAACCCGGTGAACCATCACGATTTCATCTTTTACAGCATCAAAAATAACCATAATAGTCGGGCGCACAAAAATTGAATCAGGAAGCCCTAGAACATCTTCATTTACATCCGGCAAGTGCTCCATCAAGCGCACAGTGTCATAGGCCATATAGCCAAAAACACCAGCCGACATAGGTGGAAGTTCGCTTGGCAAATCAATCTTCGAACGCTCTAACAAATCTCTCATTGCATCTAACGTCGGTGCTGCAAGAGGCGTAAACTCTGTCTCACCATCAAGGCAGTCTTCATTAATTTCACATTTTTCGCCATTGCTTTGAAATATAAGATCAGGCTTTAAACCAATCGCAGAATAACGCCCGCGAACGGCACCACCCTCAACACTTTCAAAGAGAAAACTATTTTTTGGATGCCGCTCGGTTAACTTCAAAAAAGCAGAAACAGGCGTTTCTAAGTCAGCAACAAGCCGTGCCCAAACAACTTGCGAACGCCCTTTCTTATAAAGCTTTTGAAAGGATGAAAGTTCTGGAGCAAACTGATTACCCCCTGAATTTGGAACTTCATTCATAAAAAATAGCCTTTAACAATAAAAACGCGCAACTTATAAAACGAATATTTTGCCCAGAAAATATGTGCCAAAAATAATTGTGCTCAAGGGAGCTTCTGTAGAAAGTAAGGTCCTTGAGCACAATAATGAGTGTCACTTAAATAAAAATACTAAAAAGAAAAACAATTTTCTTATAGAGCATCTTTAAGTTGATTGAAGAGTTGCTGGTTTTCAGTCACTCCAAAATGCGCCTTCGCACCTTCTAAATATTGAGTAACCAAATCATTTGTCATTTCTTCTTGCAGCTCATTCTCAAGCTTAATCACATAAGCATCATAAGCGGAGCCGCTCGTTTTTGCTGGAATGTGCTTTTTAACTTTAACAATGAGCCAGTTTTTATTCGAAACATCTAGACCAGAAGCAATGCCACCACTTTTCACGCTAAACAACCGATTGGTGAAAAAGGCAGGAATATCATCAGCAACGGTACCACGACCAAGTGGTTTCACTTTAACGATTTTGGCTTTCAAGCCCTTAGCAACATCTTCAAAGCTTTTGCCGCCCAAAATTTCTTTTTCAAGAGACGCTGCATATTCAGAAGCAAATTTCTTATTCTCACGTGTCGTCCACGCTTTTAACAATTCATCTTTAACTTCAGCTTGTGGCTTAATACGTGTTGGTGTGATTTCTAAAACATCATACCAAATATAACCGCCATCACCATGTCGAACAGAAACAGTGTCATCACCTATTGCAGAGGCGTAGATAGATTGAACAAGTTTAGGAGACCCCGGTAAATCTTTAACGGCCTTTCCATCAAGTCCTTTACTCTTATTATCAATCGCTTCAATCAAAATGGATTTACCACCCATTTCTTTAGCAACATCAGCAATGCTCATGCCGCTAGCACGCAAATCTTCAACCCTATCAAAAAGCTTGCGCACCTCTTTACGAGCAGCTGTCTCTCTCAAGAAATTTTCAATTTCAGGACGCACATCTTTTAACGTCTTCTCAACAGCGGCAACAACTTTTGTCACCTTCGCAATGGTAATCGCAAAAGTACCTTCAATTGGTGCTGTAAACTCACCTTCTTTAATATCAAAAACGGCATCAGCTAATTTGGCATCAGCCATGCTTTTCTTAGTAACGGGTCCAACTTTGTCTGCCGTTTTAGATTTGCCAAATTCTTTAGCAACCTCTTCAAACTTCTTGCCCTTTTTTAAAGCTTTGTGAGCTTCTAAAGCTTTCTCCATGCTGTCAAAAACAATTTGCTCATAACTTCTATTGGCGGGTGAATTAAACCGTTTTTTACGAACTTCAAAAGTCTTCTTAACATCGTCTTCTGAAAGAACAGCTTTTTTCTTCAATTCTTCAAGAGAAAGAGGGAAAAGAGCAACTTTTCTATATTCAGGCGCTCTGTAAGAGCTTTTCGTCAGATCATAAAACTCTTTTAATTGAGCGTCTGTCGGTTCACCGGCTTTTTTCGCTTTGTCACCAGGCACAACAAAATACTCAACTTCAACCTTGTCTTCACGGTGATGATAAAGACTATTAATCAAAATCTTAGGAATGCGTTTCTTTTGGGTGAACAAGCTGGTGACTTGTGTTCTAAGAGCTGAGCTTCTTTGCGTGTCAAAATAGGTTTGCTCGGAAATGCGCTCAGAGCGCAAAATTTGCTTCAACAATTCCTTATTGAAATTCCCCGCCTGATCTTGAAACTGACGATCATTTTTAATGGCATCACCAATTGCATCATCAGAAACACCCAGCGCTAACTCTTTAGCATGATTATCAACCACAGCTTGATTGATAAGACGAAACTTAACCTGACTTGGAATATCAAACGCGCGCAACTGATCGCGGCTTAAACGACGTTGTAAACGGCTGTTCCATTCATTCACAACCGTTGGAAGTAATCTCTCATAATCCTGGCGGGAAATTTCAATTTCACCCACTTTGGCAAGCTCTGTTTGCCCTTGCGTTTGTATCAACCCTTGAACGCCCCAAACAGCGAAACTCAAAATCAACAAACCAATCAAAATTTTAGCTAACCAAGTGGTAGCACCTTTGCGAAGAAGACTAAGCATTTAAATTCCATCTTATGTTTCGATTCGCCGCATTGAAATAAATAGAAATCTAATCAATGTTAATCATTGTCATTTGGACAAAACTAATGCCATTTAGACAAAAAAAGACGAACTATGTACAAATTCCACCCATCATAGTATCCACTTATGTGAATGCCAAGAAGTCTTTGGTGGTAAGGTTTCTTGGGCTCAATAGACTTTCCTAATGTGGTAGGTAAGCATTTGGCAAGCCATTTTTTATGCAAAATAACAAAAGGCTTAATTGCCGCCATAAAAAAGATCAAAATAAATCGATATTTAAACTCAAGGGGCGTTTTTCAAATATGATTAAACCATTAGTAGCCGGTAACTGGAAAATGAATGGGCTCTCCAGCTCTGTGTCAGAAATCAATGCATTAAAAGAAAAAGTGTCCTCAAATTCAAATTGCGATGTTTTAATTTGCCCGCCAGCAACATTAATCATGGCATTCTCACATATTTTAAAAGAAACACCCATCGCTCTTGGTGGTCAAACCTGTCACCCGGCAGAAAAAGGCGCTCATACTGGTGATATTTCAGCCGAAATGATCCAGAATTGTGGGGCAGAATACGTCATCACAGGTCACTCAGAGCGCCGAATGGACCACGGCGAGCTTGATAAAATCGTAAAATCACAAACAGAAGCTGCCTGGAGAGCAGGGCTTAAAGCCATTCTTTGTGTTGGCGAGTTAATCGGAGAGAGAAAAGCTGATCTCACCCTCAAAGTCATTGAGCGCCAGCTAAAAAACTCTATTCCAGAAGGGGCAACAGCTGAAAATCTTATCATAGCTTATGAACCCGTTTGGGCAATTGGCACAGGCCTCACACCAACCGTTGAAGATGTCGCAGCCGTTCATAATTTCATCCGGCAATTACTTTCTGATAATCTTGGTTCTGAAATCGGCAACAATATGCGCATTCTTTATGGCGGATCCGTCAAACCAGGCAATGCCAAAGAACTTATGGCTGCAAGTAACGTAAATGGGGCACTTGTTGGCGGTGCAAGTTTAAAAGCTGAAGATTTTGCAGGAATTATTGCAGCTTACGAATAGCTGATATAAGGTGCAGTCCAAACCTTATGGTTAATGTGCTGTTCATTGCACACAAGATCATTATACATCAGAGGTAGGACTGCACCTATCATTCTATTCGGGGCTTAAAATTCATGTTTGTGACGCGTATTCGTAAAGAAAACCAGAAAACGTCAATGACACCTTTAAAGACACCTTTAAAATTTTTCTTCTCAATACTTGCTCTCATTATTTTTTCAATGAGTGTAACACAATCCCAAACGGTAAATGCAAAACCACTTCCCAAAAAAGAATGCAAAGCTCTTCAAACAAAGCTTAAAACCCTCAAAACAACGCCCGCCGTTATGAACATGTCAAAAGGCTTTGAGTGGGTGAAAGCCAATATGAAGGGAGATGAGCTGTTACCAATTAAAGAATTTATTGAAACTGAAGAGCAGTATAAATTCAGGTGCCCACAACCAAGAAAGAAAAAAGCACCAAAACCAAAGCCAAAGCCAAAAACAGCTAGTGCAGATGCAAAAAAAGCTGTTGCTGATAAAAACAAAAAAGCAAGTGTCAAAAAGCCTGTAAAAAAGAAGGTCGTTAAAGCTAAGAAAAAATCTCAACCAAAGAAAAAAACGACTAAAAAGAAACCGTTACCTAAGAAAAAAACAACAAAGAAAAAATCCAGCTTAGAAGAAAAACCGAAAACGGAACCAACTCTGTTTGAAACGATTTTCCCTTCAAGCGTTGAATATAACAACAAAAACAAAAGCTAGTTTTCTGAATTAAATAGAAAAAACAACAGTAAAATCTATTATAATTCGAAGCTTCAACCGAGATTATGCATTAATCTTGAGGCTTTAGGCAGTTTCACTATTGATTTTTCACCAAAGAAGGCGATATAAGCCTAAAATCATTTGATTTGAGCAACTAAATTTTTTGCTCATTGAAGGATGTCTCTATTTATAAGTGCACCACCTTAGAAAAAACGTGATTTGCCCTTATCATTCGAGATTTAAAGATATTTGAGCTGTTTTGAGCTGTAAAAACATTTCAGCGCTCAAAACGATATGACACCAAAACATGTGTCTTTAAAAGCTAAGGAAATATAATGGCAACTATATTATTAGTCATTCACGTGTTAATCGCACTGGGCATCATCGCGACTGTATTATTGCAACGCTCTGAAGGTGGTGCTCTTGGCATTGGCGGCGGCGGTAGCGGTATGACATCAGCACGCGGAACAGGTAATTTACTTTCTAGAACAACAGCTATTCTTGCTGCTTGCTTTTTTATGTCAAGCATCGGCCTAACTATCTTGGCGCGCACATCAACCACCAGCGAATCTAAAATTGATGCAATTAAAGTTGATGGCACAAAAAAATCTGGCAAAGTTTTAGACGGTTTGGTTCCGCCAGCGGCACCAAAGAAGCAAGACGGCCCAGTGGTTCCAACACCAGACGCACCTAAGAAATAAACAACGACACAATTGAAAATAGATAAAAAGCCTTATGAAGCTTATTTAGCCTCATAAGGCTTTATTTTTTTATAAATGCTAGTGTTACTCATCGCCAAGCTCCGTAAGTAACAGCGACGGTTGCCTAGTAGGCAACCGAAGGAGCATCAAAAACTGTGATTAAAATGTCATCACTTACAGCCTTTTTCTAATTTAACTGTTTGAAACTTAACTTTTCTATACGAATCAACATCTAATCGTGCAATCTAAGGTCCCATGGCGCGTTATATATTCATTACAGGCGGCGTGGTCTCCTCCCTTGGAAAAGGGTTAGCCTCAGCTGCTCTCGGAGCACTTTTGCAAGCAAGAGGCTATTCAGTCCGGCTGCTAAAGCTTGATCCATATCTAAATGTAGACCCAGGCACAATGAGCCCTTATCAGCACGGCGAAGTCTTCGTAACAGATGACGGCGCTGAGACTGATTTGGACCTTGGCCATTATGAACGCTTTACCGGTGTACCGTGTAAACAAACGGACAACATCACCACTGGCCGTATCTATCAGGATATCTTAGCCAAAGAGCGCCGCGGTGACTATTTGGGTGCAACTGTTCAGGTCATCCCGCATGTTACAGATGCCATTAAAAACTTTGTCATTGATGGCAATGAAGATGTCGACTTTGTCTTATGTGAAATCGGCGGCACAGTTGGTGACATTGAGGGTCTACCATTTTTTGAAGCCATTCGTCAGTTACGTAATGATTTGCCAGTAAATGACTCTATTTTCATTCACCTAACGCTTATTCCATTCATCCCCAGCGCAGGTGAGTTAAAAACCAAACCAACACAGCATTCTGTGAAAGAACTACGCTCTATCGGCATCCAGCCGGATATTTTGCTCTGCCGCTGTGACCGCGAAGTTCCACAAGATGAACGGCGAAAAATTGGCCTATTCTGTAATGTCCGTGAAGAAGCCGTCATTCAAGCATTAGACGTCTCAAGCATCTATGATGTTCCTAAAGCCTATCATGAACAAGGTTTGGACAGAGAAGTCTTAAAAGCCTTTGGCATTGAAGATAGAAAAAGACCCGAACTTTCGCGCTGGGAAGAAATCTCTAATCGAGTTCATAACCCTGAGGGTGAGGCCACTATTGCCATTGTTGGCAAATATATTGAGCTAAAAGACGCTTATAAATCCATCAATGAAGCCTTGCTACATGGTGGTATGGCGAACAAAGCCAAAGTTAATATCGAATGGATTGATGCTGAAATCTTTGAGCGAGAAGATCCAAACCCTTATTTAGAGAATGTAAACGCCATTCTTGTGCCAGGTGGGTTTGGCGAACGCGGTATTGAAGGAAAGATTGCTGCTGCTCATTTTGCACGAACAAGAAATGTACCTTACCTTGGTATTTGCTTAGGTATGCAAATGGCAGTTGTTGAATTTGCCAGAAGCCAAGCGGGCTTAAAAGGCGCTGGCTCAAGTGAATTTGGCTCCCCTGAAATCCCTCTCGTTGGTCTTATGACGGAATGGGAAAAAGACGGTGAATTAGAAAAACGCGGTGAAACTGATGACCTTGGCGGTACCATGCGCTTAGGCGCCTATGAAGCCAAATTGCTAGAAGGCACAAAAGCCAGAGAGATTTATGGCCAAGAGACAATCTTTGAGCGCCACCGTCATCGTTACGAAGTTAATATGAATTATCGCAAGCAGCTTGAAGAGGCAGGCATGACATTCTCTGGCGTTTCACCAGATGGTCTGTTGCCTGAAATCGTAGAAATAGAAGGGCACCCTTGGTTTATCGGCGTTCAATTCCACCCAGAATTGAAATCTCGCCCGTTTGAACCACACCCTCTCTTTGCTGCTTTCATTGCAGCTGCAATAGAACAAAGCCGTCTTGTATAGACTATTATTCTCAAATATTAAGCACCGGTTAGTACTTGGGAAGCAATCAAAAATTAACCATAAAATTCAATCGCTAATGCAAATGTACTTAAATCAAAATATTTAACGGTTTTCACAGCCTATTGATTTAAATATGGTATATAACCTATGATAGGAACAGCTTATCAAACGAGTATATTAGTTTCAGAGATGCAACATGTTCACGAATGTGATTGAAAATTTAACCGCTCTATTAGAAAAAATAGTACCCAATATTGAAGCATACCTCATTAATTCGGGGCTAAATGCAGCTAATGGATCCATGGTGAACCATTTCGAAAGTGCTCGAATTTCATTTAATCAAAATGGCGAGCTCTTTATGATGTATGGCCTAATCCTTGTTGTCTCATTGATTATCGGTTTTGGCGTCTACAGTGTCACACACACAAAAGACAAAAAGAAAAAACAATCTTAAAACTTAAAACCATCGCCATTAGATTTGCCCTTTCTCTAAAAAATGAAAAACCTTCAAAGGCCTCATCTCCTTTATAAAGATCTTGCGTCCCCTTAAAGAAAACTTTAATTAGGTAAGTTCTCATTTCAGCTCTTAAAGCTCGAAATACAGGCCTGAGATTAAGGATAATTTATGCAGCCCAATTCTTCAGTTTTAATCCAGCAAGAAACAATCAGCAATGATAAACCCTTTATGTTGTTTGCAGGGCCCTGTCAGTTGGAAAGCAAAGACCACGGTTTCATGATGGCTGAAGGCATTAAAGAAATCTGCTCAGAGCTAGACATTCCTTTTGTGTTCAAAGCCTCGTTTGATAAAGCAAACAGAACCAGCGCCAGCGGTGAGCGTGGCATAGGCTTAGAGAAAAGCTTGGATATATTCGCTGAAATTAAACAACAACTAGATCTGCCGATCCTAACGGATGTCCACGAAGTAAGCCAATGCGCACCTGTGGCTGAAGTGGTTGATGTCCTTCAAATTCCTGCCTTCTTGTGTCGCCAAACAGATTTGCTCTTAGCAGCCGGTGAAACAGGCAAAGTCGTAAAAATCAAAAAGGGCCAGTTCCTAGCACCATGGGATATGAAGAACGTCGTGAATAAAGTCCTCAGCACTGGCAATCAAAACATCTTGCTAACCGAACGCGGCGCCAGCTTTGGCTATAACACATTGGTGACTGATTTCAGAGGCTTACCCATCATGGCAGAAACAGGCTGCCCAGTTGTGTTTGATGCAACCCATTCCGTCCAACAACCAGGCGGGCAGGGCACATCAAGCGGCGGGCAGCGAGAATTCGTACCCGTCCTCGCCAGAGCAGCTGTTGCCGTCGGCGTTAGCGGTTTATTCATTGAAACCCACAACGACCCAGACAACGCCCCCTCTGATGGACCAAACATGATCCCTTTAAATGAGCTAAAGGCATTACTGCAAGACTTAAAGGCGATTGATCAAACTGTTAAAAATTACGGCTAATATATTCACGTCTCAAAAGCAGCATCCGTCGCCTCTTGCAATTTTCCAAGAAACAAAGGCTCTTTCTCTTTAATCTGCGCTGTACGTTCCTCAACATAGCCGCGCGTCAAAGGTGCCGCATCAGGAGAGCGTGCCAGCTGCATTTGGAACACATGCGACGCCCCATACATAAACGCTCCTTCACAAGCCGCTAAGTAAAACTCCCACATCCGATAAAATGTCTCATCATAGAGTTTGATGATTTGATCCTTGTTCTCCGTGCAGCGGTTACGCCATTCACGAAGCGTATGCCCATAGTGCTTGCGCCAAATTTCAATATCAAGCGCCCAAAGCCCGCTATGTTCCACAGCTGTAATCGCCTCAGAAAGGGAAGGGCTGTAACCACCAGGGAAAATATATTTCGCCAAAAACGGCCCGGTAATCCCTGGAGGGGCTTTCGAGCTAATAGAGTGAATAAGCGCTAACCCATCAGGGTTCAAGCGATCCCGCACATTTAAGAAATATTCATCCAAATGCCCGACACCAACATGCTCAAGCATGCCAACAGAAATCACCCGATCAAAAGTGCCTGAAACTTCGCGGTAATCACAAAGCTTTAAATGAACCTGATCTGTTAACGAGGCCGCTGCGGCTCTGGCGCGTGCAATATCAATCTGTTCTTTAGAAAGCGTGACAGCAGTGACCTCAACATCTGCCAATTGCGAAAGATAAAGCGACAAGCCACCCCAGCCACAACCAATCTCTAAAATCCGCTGCCCATCTTCTAAACCAAGTTTCGCAGCCAAATGGCGTTTTTTGGCAAGCTGCGCTTCTTCAAGAGTTGAAACCCCTTCCGCATAATAGCCGCAGGAATATTGCATATCATCATCAAGAAAGAGCCGGTATAAATCATTGCCTAAATCATAATGATGCTTCACATTCTGGCGCGCTCTGGCAATCGGGTTGTGTTGTTGAAAGCGCTTAAGTTTGCGCGCCACACCTTTCCAATATATCTGGCTGGCAGTGAGATCAAAATTGCGCTTGTTGAGAAAAAACAGCTCCAAAAAGGAATAAATATCCCCGTTCTCAATTTTAAGCGCCCCATGCATATAAGCTTCACCCGCATAAAGCTCTGGGTTGAGAACAATTTTCCAATCATAGGAAGGGTCACTGATTTCAATACTCACCTCAGGGCCTTGCTGTTGCCCGCCTATGAGATGAACCTCTCCCTTTGGCCCCCTTAAGCGCAACGTACCCTTCTTGATAGCCTTTTTAAGCAGTTTGGGAAGTAGACGCATGGGGAATACCTTTTTTTACTCTTGATAGAAATTAAATCAGATAAAAATGGCCTTAGGGCCTAACCACGCCCCCGATAATTAGGAACATTTTGATCAGGCAGCCACACACTTTCAGGCACAGTACCAAATTGCCAAAACACATCAATAGGGATGCCGCCTCGCGGATACCAATATCCACCAATTCGTAAATAATGTGGGGCTAATAACTCAGCAATCCTCTTGCCAATTGCAACCGTACAATCTTCATGAAAAGCACCATGATTGCGAAAAGAGGTGAGATAAAGTTTAAGTGATTTAGATTCAACCAACCACTCGTTCGGCACATAATCAATCATCAACTGGGCAAAATCTGGTTGCCCGGTAACAGGACAAAGCGAGGTAAATTCAGGGCAAGTAAACCGCGCTACATAAGGTGTGTCTGCTTGCGGGTTTGGCACGCGCTCAAGCACAGCTTCTTCAGGAGAGGAAGCAATTTCATTTGAGCCACCAAGCTGTGTAACATGCGCTTCAATATTATCCTTGTCAGCCATCTACTCAGCTCCCTTTTTATGTTGAGACCCACGATAAATACAGCCCTCACCACATGTGTCGCGCATAACACTCACTTCATAGATTAAAGGAAGTTCAATATGGAGCTCACCCCAAATCCATAGCGCAATATGTTCAAGTGTTGGATATTCAAGTCCCTCAACATCTTCATTTAAAAAACGATGGTCTAATTTATCATGAACGGCTTTTAGTTTCTCTTCAACCACGCCTAAATGTTGAATAAGGCCAGTATCATCAGCAGGCGCACCTTTTAAGGTCACTCGAACGCGAAAAGAGTGCCCATGAATGCGGCTATTCGCGGTCCCTTTTTCAGCTGAAGGTAAAAAATGCGCTGCTTCAAATGTGAATTCTTTAAAAATAAGCATGGTGGTTTCGGCTTTATGTTCTCATTTAATGGAATAGCTAGGGTCTAGCCCTAACTTCTTTAGAGCACCCGGTTTGAAAGGGCAAGTTGCTCCTCATGCGATGTTTAAGATCTTGTGGGTCTGCAAGCTGAGTTTCCACTTGGGATGAGCCTTGCAATAAGCAATAACTTGATCAGTGAGACTGTCAGTTTCGTCATGAATATTAATCTGCGAATAATCACTCCTTTTACTACTAACCCTTAGAGTGTCCATCGGTTGCAGATAAAAATGATCAAACGCCCAATCTTCAAATTGCACTGGGTCAATGCCATCTTGGCCATACACAAGTTTCAACTCATTGCCAGACCTTTGAACGATTTCGGTCCCCGCCTTCGGGCTAACACAAATCCAATCCAGACCATCTGGCGCTTTAATCGTACCATTCGTCTCAATTGCGATTTCAAAACCTTGAGCGTGCAACGCTTCAATTAAAGGTTCATCGACCTGCAATAACGGTTCACCGCCCGTCAGCACAATTAATAAACCATCAATTTTCTCAGATTTTTCTTTGCCTAAACCTGTTGCGACTAACTGTGCTTTTAAAGCCAGTTCTTCAGCTGTTTTGTACTTCCCGCCATTTTCACCATCAACACCAACAAAATCCGTATCGCAAAACTGGCATTGCGCTGTTCCCCGATCAACCTCACGCCCTGTCCAAAGGTTACACCCGCTAAAACGCATAAAAACAGCCGGGCGACCACTGTGAGCACCTTCTCCTTGAAGAGTATAAAAAATTTCTTTGACCTGATACATAAAGCTGGTTTTAGTCTTTCTCTAAAGTGAACTGGCTCACGCTTCTAATATACATAAATTAAACTTTTGCTATCCATTGAGCATAACCTTTGGCTCGAAGCTCGCATGCAGGGCACTCACCACAACCATAGCCATAGTCATGCAACTCATCTCGCACCCCATTATAACAAGTATGGCTCTGCTCACGAATAAGGGTAATCAAAGCATCTCCCCCTAACTCATGTGCCAAAGCCCAACTCTCAGCCTTATTTTTCCACATCAAAGGCGTAACAAGCTCAAAATCTGTCCCCATACCATGATTAAGTGTAAGCGCTAGATATTGCAGCGTCTCTTCCCGGCAATCTGGATAGCCTGAAAAATCAGTTTCACACATACCGCCAACCAAAGTTCCCAAATTACGATTATACGCAATCACCGCCGCATAAGTGAAAAAGAATAAATTACGCCCAGGCACAAATGTCGTCGGCAATCCTGTTTCACCAACTGTGATTTCCTGATTGTGATCCGTTAACGCGCTATTTGAGAGTGAAGCAAATGTTGAAAGATCCAGCATATGGTCATTGCCAATCTTAGAAGACCACTGAGGAAAATCTCTTTTAATGCTAGATAAAATTTCAAGCCTGCAGTCCAATTCAATTTTATTGCGCTGGCCATAATCAAAACCAACAGTTTCAACCCTGTCATAATGCTCTAAAGCAAAGGCCAATGCTGTTGTCGAGTCTTGCCCTCCAGACAACAATACAAGAGCCCCTCGATGATCTAAATTTTTAACACCAGTCATTTTAAAAACCATTCAATAACTTTATGGCCCTGAACAAATCATTTTTAGGCAGAGCCAATTAATTTCTTCTTTTTATACGAAGAAGAAGTTCAGCCTTTCTTACCCTTCAGTTGCACACCAGCAAACCGGACCAAGGCTGAAGGACATGACGCCAGAGGCGTCCGGCGTGAGCGCCGCCCCTCGGAGGGCTTTTCGCTTTTCCAGCGAAAAATTTACCCGTGAGAGAGGATAAGCCAGCTGGCATACCATGCGAAACAGCTAAGGAAAACGGAAAAAACGGTATTTTTTCCGTTTTAACCCTTCCACAACCGCATGAGATAAGCTAAAACCCGCAAAACAAATGAAAATCCCATATAAATGATCTGTTATGTGTTTGTCTGCAAGGGCAGGCAACCATGAGCAAATCTCCTCATGAAAGGCAAGTTAAATGACAGCTATTGTCGATATTCTTGGTCGCGAAATTATTGATAGCCGTGGCAACCCAACCATTGAAGTAGACGTAATGTTGGAAGATGGCTCTGTTGGCCGCGCGGCTGTACCCTCAGGCGCCTCAACCGGAGCGCATGAAGCCCACGAACTTCGCGATGGTGATGAGCGTTATATGGGTAAAGGCGTTCAAAAAGCCGTAGAAAGTGTGAATGGAGAAATTTTCGACTGTCTACAAGGCTTGGACGCTGAAGATCAACGCCGTATCGACGCCACAATGATTGAACTAGATGGCACAGAAAACAAAGCCCGCCTTGGCGCAAACGCAATCCTTGGCGCTTCATTAGCTGTCTCAAAAGCCGCCGCAATGGCAGCTGAGCTCCCGCTTTACCGTTATCTTGGCGGTGCAGGCGCCCACATCTTACCAGTTCCAATGATGAATATCATTAATGGCGGTGAACACGCTGATAACCCAATCGATGTCCAAGAATTCATGATCATGCCAGTATCGGCGGACAATATGTCAGACGCCATTCGCATGGGCGCAGAAGTTTTCCATAAATTAAAGAAAGCTCTTCAGGACGAAGGCCATAACACAAATGTTGGTGATGAGGGTGGTTTTGCACCAAACATCGGTTCATCTGAAGACGCGCTTGCCTTTATCATCAAGGCGATTGAAGCCGCTGGCTATAAAGCAGGCGAAGACATTTATCTAGCCCTGGACGCCGCTTCAACTGAATTTTACGAAGATGGCAAATACAACCTCAAGGGTGAAGGCAAAGTTCTCGATGCCGGTGGTATGATTGATTATTACCAAAACCTCATTTCAAAATTCCCAATTATTTCCATTGAAGATGGTTTAGCAGAAGATGATTGGGACGGCTGGAAAGCCATGACAGATGCCATTGGCGACAAATGCCAACTAGTTGGTGATGATTTGTTTGTAACCAACCCAGCGCGTCTAAAAACCGGCATTGAAAAGGGCACTGGCAATTCAATTCTCGTAAAAGTCAACCAAATCGGCACGCTGACTGAAACATTAGAAGCCGTTGAAATGGCCCAGCGCGCTGGGATGACAGCCGTTATCTCTCACCGCTCAGGCGAAACTGAAGACGCAACAATCGCAGATCTAGCAGTTGCAACAAATGCTGGCCAAATTAAAACCGGCTCTCTTGCTCGCTCAGATCGGTTAGCAAAATATAACCAGCTCATCCGCATTGAAGAAGGCCTGGGCACAGCTGGCATCTATGCAGGCAAATCAATTTTAAAATAAGAATTAAAAAACAGAGACAAAAAAGGCGGCTTTTATGACGTTCATAAGGGCCGCTTTTTAATTTAAAAATCATCAAAGCAAGAATTCTTCAGCTTTGTTTTCATCACTTTCTTGATCAGAATTAATTTCTTTCCCCATTTTTTTTGCAGGTGTTGCAGAAAAGTTTTTACCGCGATCCGAACCAATTTTTAAAATCACAGCTCCTTCAATAACAGCAATAGATTTTTCTTCATTCTTGGGGATCGGAATCTGAAATCTTTTACAATATCTAATAAGTGAAGCAGCAACAAAACTGTTTGCAATCTTAATAGGTGCCTCAGCCCCATTAAATAAAAATTCAATCACACGACCTTGGCTGTCCGTACTCTCTTTCACATCTCGTGGGCTTGATTTTGGCAAATCAAATTGCCCTTTATGAGAAAGCTCTCTCAGTGCGTCGATCACTTCATTCAAAGTAAATTTAATAAATCTAATTTCTACAGGCATTATAAGTCATCCGCATAATCAAATAAGGGCAGTGTAAATACAAACAGTAAAAAACTGATCAAGTACATTCAGTGCAAAGATTATAAAGTTTCAAAACGAGACCAATCTTCTGATTTAATCGTGCGACAAATTGGAACCAATTAAAATTAAATTGCAAAATTTTAGCAATCTCTTTTACTCACTATTAACCTCAATCATCTAACGTAGCTTAGTAAGCAATTGGTAGAGAGTTAAGTATTGCGTGTGTTTACTAGAGTTTACATAAAAATTAGCAAAGGAGCGCGCGCGCTGTTTCCTGTTGTGTTATGCGCTGCGCTCTTTTGCTATTTTTCTCTTCATTTTGCGGGTGGAAAATATGGCCTCGAGTCTCATGAGCGCCTTGAGCAAAACGTTTCAAGCTTAAAATTATCCCTAAAAGAATTATCAGCTACGCGTAAAATTTATGAAAATCGTATAGATCTTATTGCGTCAAATCGAGCAAAAAAAGACTTGGTCGATGAGCTTGCCAGAACAGCTCTTCAATACGCAGATCCAAAAGATTTAGTCCTTTTTGACTAAGAAATAACTACTGATTTTAACTACCTAAAAACACGTATTCAGTTTTTTGAATATTTTTAATCTTTGACATAGTTCGTAATAATCATTTGAAATTCGACTAAAGTTGGGTTTATACATTAGATCAAGAAACAAGCTTCATTCCCCAAAATCGTAAGAATTTTTTCAATCACTTACCGAGTAAATGGGACATTTTGAAGCATAGAATCATTAGGAGGTTTATGATGAGCGAGGTATTTCCCACATGAGCTCAAAATCCCAAAAATCAGTATCTAAAAAAGATCTGTACCGAGATATGCTATTGATCAGACGCTTTGAAGAAAAAGCAGGTCAATTATATGGCATGGGCCATATTGGTGGTTTTTGTCACCTATATATCGGGCAAGAAGCTGTCGTGACAGGTATGAACGCTGTCATGATTGAAGGTGACCAGGTTATCACTGGTTATCGCGATCACGGCCACATGCTTGTAGCTGGCATGGATCCAAATGGCGTGATGGCAGAACTCACGGGCCGCGTAGATGGCTACTCACGCGGTAAAGGTGGTTCAATGCACATGTTCTCAGTTGAGAAACATTTTTACGGTGGACACGGAATCGTAGGGGCACAAGTTCCTTTAGGAACAGGTCTCGCATTTGCGAATAAATACCGTGAAAATAACAATGTCTCATTGGCATATTTCGGAGACGGCGCTGCAAACCAGGGCCAAGTCTACGAAAGTTTCAATATGGCTAAACTTTGGAACCTTCCCGTTGTCTACGTTATTGAAAATAACAGATACGGCATGGGCACAAGTATCGAGCGAGCCTCATCAACTACAGACCTCTCTCAAAGAGGGTTAAGCTTCGACATTCCTGGCATCCAGGTTGATGGTATGGATGTTGACGCTGTGATGGAAGCAGGGCGCAAAGCTCTCGATCATGCCCGTTCAGGCAAAGGTCCCTTCATCTTAGAAATGATCACATATCGCTATCGCGGTCACTCAATGTCAGATCCGGCTAAATATAGAAGCCGAGACGAAGTGAACGAGATGCGCCAGGATCATGACCCTATCACCACATTAAAAGAAAAAATCCTAGATGATGGTGACATTGATGAAGACGGCTTAAAGCAAATCGACGCTGAAATTCGCAAAATTGTGAATGAAGCTGCTGAATTTGCACAAACCGCCCCCGAACCAGATCCGTCTGAACTCTACACAGACATCCTTCTGGAAGAGACCGCTTGAATTTATAAAAGTTAGGACACTATATGCCTATTGAGGTTTTAATGCCCGCTCTTTCTCCAACAATGGAAAAGGGCAATCTCGCCAAATGGCACGTCACAGAAGGAGATGAAGTAAACTCTGGTGACGTCATAGCCGAAATTGAAACAGACAAAGCAACCATGGAAGTTGAATCTGTTGAAGAAGGCACCATTGGCAAAATTTTAATTGAAGAAGGATCAATGGATGTGGCGGTAAACACGCCAATTGCCATTATCCTAAGTGAAGGTGAAGACGCCGCAACGGCCATATCAGATACCAACACAAACACAACCAACCAAGATGCAGCAGAAACACCAACAACAGAAATAATCGCTGCGACAGAAGAACCAGCCCCCCTTACCAATCAAGTAGAAATCACAGTTAGAGAAGCACTTCGAGATGCCATGGCAGAAGAAATGCGTCTTGATGATCGTGTATTTGTGATGGGTGAAGAAGTCGCCGAATATCAAGGCGCTTATAAAGTCACACAAGGCCTACTTGATGAATTTGGTAAAAAACGAGTGATTGATACGCCAATTACCGAATATGGGTTCGCTGGTATCGCTTGTGGTGCTGGTATGGCAGGTCTCAAGCCAATCGTTGAATTCATGACATTCAACTTTGCGATGCAAGCCATTGATCATATCATCAATTCAGCTGCCAAAACGCTTTATATGTCAGGTGGGCAAATGCGCTGTCCTGTTGTATTCAGAGGAGCCAACGGTGTTGCCTCCAGAGTGGCAGCCCAACACAGTCAGGATTATTCTTCCTGGTATGCACAAGTTCCAGGGCTTAAGGTGATCGCACCTTATAGCGCTAGTGACGCCAAAGGCTTGCTAAAAGCCGCCATTAAAGACCCTAACCCGGTCGTCTTTCTTGAAAATGAAATTCTATATGGCAAATCCTTCCCCGTCCCTGAAACGGACGATCACATCATCCCAATCGGCAAAGCAAATGTGAGACAACAAGGAACAGATGTCACCATCGTTTCTTATTCTCGCGGCGTTGAATATGTCGAAAATGCTGATGTTGAACTTAAAGAAATGGGCATTAGTGCTGAGATCATTGATCTAAGAACTCTGCGCCCATTGGATATGGATACGGTCCTAACATCTCTTCGCAAAACCAATCGCATTGTGGTTGTTGAAGAAGGCTGGCCAACTTGTTCAATCGGATCAGAAATTTGTAGCAGTGTAACAAACCTCGCATTTGACGAGTTAGACGCTCCACCACTGAAAGTCAGCGGCGCCGATGTGCCAATGCCTTATGCAGCTAATCTGGAAGCTTTGGCCTTGCCAACAACCAACCAGATTGTGGAAGCAGTTAAAAAAGTTACCTACAGAACATAAATCATTTTTCAAAGAAAGAGCACAAAATGCCTATTCCAATTTTGATGCCGGCACTAAGCCCAACAATGGAAGTCGGCACTCTCGCAAAATGGCACGTAAGTGAAGGAGATGAAGTCTCCTCAGGCGACGTCATTGCTGAGATCGAAACCGACAAAGCAACCATGGAAGTTGAAGCTGTTGATGAAGGAACCATCGGCTCCATCACCATCGAAGAAGGCACAGCAAATGTTGCTGTAAATTCAACAATCGCCGTCCTTCTTCTTGAAGGAGAAGACAAAACAGCAATAGATAGTATGGAAGCTGCCCCAGTTGCTGCTCCTGTAACAGAAGAAAAAACTGAGACAGCTGAAAAGCCGGTTGCCAAACCATCTTCTGAAACACCAGCAGCACCAAAAACGGCAAATGCACCTCAAAGCAATGCAAATGGACGTATCATCGCATCCCCCCTTGCAAAACGGATCGCTAGTCAGAAAAACATTGATCTTTCTGCTATCAAAGGCACCGGGCCAAACGGGCGCATCATAAAAGCAGACCTTGAAGGCGCACCAGAGGGAACAGCTGTTACACGGAGCCTTGGTGAAGTCGCACCTGTTACAGGGGGCCATGCAATTTCTCCAGTGTCAGACAAAGAGATTTTTGCAACCTATGAAGAAGGCAGCTATGATCTAGTACCCCTAGATAATATGCGCAAAACGGTTGCAGAGCGACTAACTGTTGCCAAATCAACCATTCCGCACTTCTACCTTACAATTGATTGCGAATTGGACAGTCTTCTTGATGCCCGCAAGCGGTTAAATGACCAATCTCCAAAAGAAGGCCCAGGCGCATTTAAAATCTCTGTAAATGATTTCATCATCAAGGCTATGGGTCTAGCCCTACAGCAAGTGCCAGATGCAAATGCAACATGGTCAACACAAGGTATTCTGCGCCATAAAAGGTCAGATGTCTCAGTCGCTGTTGCCGTTGAAGGTGGATTATTCACACCGGTTATCCGTCATTGTGAGTTAAAAACACTGTCAGAAATTTCAAATGAAATGAAAGACCTTGCCTTTAGAGCACGCTCTAAAAAGCTTGCACCACATGAATATACCGGTGGCACAACCTCAATCTCAAACCTCGGTATGTTCGGTATCAAAAAGTTTGATGCGGTGATCAATCCTCCTCAATCAACAATTTTGGCTGTAGGTGCTGGTGAGCGCCGACCAACCATCGTTGAAGACAAAGTCGAACCACGCACCGTTATGTCTGTGACGCTCTCTTGCGATCACCGTGTGGTTGATGGAGCCTTAGGCGCTGAATTACTTGGCGCATTTAAAGGTTATATCGAAGACCCTGTCACTATGTTGGTTTAACGATGTTGGTATTAAGGAAAAAATAAAATGAGCACAATATACGACGTCGCAATAATAGGCGGCGGACCTGGCGGTTATGTGGCCGCTATTCGCGCAGCACAACTTGGCCTAAAGCCCGTTTTAATCGAGCGTGAAAATTTAGGAGGCATTTGCTTAAACTGGGGCTGTATCCCCACCAAAGCATTGCTTCGTTCAGCTGAAATCTATTCAACCATCAAACATGCTGATGAATTTGGCATTTCAGTCGAAGGTGTAAAATTTGATTTTGATGCCATCATCAAACGGTCAAGAAAAGTCTCTGAAAAACTAACAGGCGGCGTTTCTTACTTGATGAAGAAAAACAAAATTGAAGTCATTGAAGGCGAAGCAGCGATAGCTAAAGACAAAAGCCTTATTGTAAAAACTGAAAAAGGTGATCAAACCGTCAAGGCGAAAAATATCATCATCGGAACGGGCGCCCGAGCCCGTAATTTACCTGGTCTAGAACCTGATGGTAAATATATTTGGGCCTACCGTGAAGCATTGATGCCGGATGTCATGCCAAAAAGACTTTGCGTCATCGGCTCAGGTGCTATTGGTGTTGAGTTTGCAAACTTTTACAATGCTCTTGGCGCTGAAGTCACCATCGTTGAACTTGCAGATCGCATTGTTCCCGCTGAAGATGCTGAAATTTCAGACTTTGCATTAAAAGCCTTTAAAAAGTCTGGCATTAACATTCTCACGCAATCAAGCGTGAAAGAAACAAAGCCAGGTAAAAATGACATCTCTCTGACCATCGAAGGAAAGGGGGGCAAAACTACCACTGAAACGTTTGATCGTGTCATCACTGCCGTTGGCATCACACCAAATGTTGAAAATATCGGTCTAGAAGCCTTGGGGCTTGAGCTTGATCGTGGCTTCATCAAAACAGATGGATGGGGCAAAACCAATGTCGCAAATATCTTTGCGATTGGAGATGTGACTAACCCACCTTGGCTCGCCCACAAAGCAAGTCACGAAGCTATCATTGCAGTGGAAACGATTGCTGGCCATAAGGTGAAACCTTTAGACGGCAATCTCATCCCAGGTTGTACTTACACAACGCCGCAAATCGCCTCTGTTGGTTTAACAGAAGATCAAGCCAAGGAAAAAGGTCACAAACTAAAAGTGGGTAGATTTCCTTTCCAAGCAAACGGTAAAGCTTTGGCGCTGGGTGAACCTGATGGCATGGTCAAAACCATATTTGATGCCAAAACAGGCGAGCTTTTAGGCGCTCATATGATCGGTGCGGAAGTCACTGAACTCATTCAAGGCTATGCCGTTGCCATGGGGCTAGAGACAACTGAGCATGAGTTAATGGAAACGGTCTTCCCTCATCCAACCCTTTCAGAAATGATGCATGAAAGTGTGCTCGATGCTTATGGTAGAGCGCTTCATTTCTAACCCCTAAAAAAGAACAATAACAAAAGCTGCAAGATGAAATATCCTGCAGCTTTTTTTAATTTAAAGCCAATTACAACTTAATGCCCTTAGCTTGAAAAGATTTTAACACCCGAACAATTGACTTTATGCTCACAAGAGCAGGGCGTTCTATAAAATGCCAAGAAAGAATAGCAGCCGACAAAGCAAAAGGTAAACTCACCAAAAACAAATGTGAGGCTGTAATGGTGCCATAAATTTGGCAGACCAATTGTTCAATCGGGTAATGCCAAATATAAAGCCCATAAGAATAATCCCCAAGCCCATTATAATAGCGAATAACACCGCCAGGCACATAAGCCAGCCAACAGCCCAAAATAGCTGCCGATGGAATAAGTAAAAACTCCCCCGTCTCCAAACCAAATTGCCAAACAATTAAGAGCGCAATGCCAAGTCCAATAAACCCTAACCGGAGATCAAGCGGCACTTTATCCCTGAATATATGAAATGCACTGCCGACCAAAAACGCATAACCAAAATGCATAAGATGATCAATCGCAGCAATTGACCGCAAGTTCGTTAAATAGGTCACGCCAAAATAAACACCAAGAGCAACGCCTGCGAAAAGTAAAAAGCGAGAGCGCACATTGAGCCAACCAAACAATCCAATAAACGCAACCCCAGCATAAAGCACAGCCTCATAACGAAGGGTCCATAAGGGCGCGTTAACTTCAGCATCATTTGGCATCCCCTCATAAACACCAGGTAAAGTCATGTCCGGGTGAAGCAAAGAGGTCACCGGCCAATAAAGCCAAACTCGAATGTCAGAAAAATAATCCGCTAAAGAAAGTTTGGTCACTAAAGGCCCTAAAATAAAGGGAAGCACAAAAGAGACCACCATTAACCCAGGCAGAATCCGCATAATGCGAGAGACACTATAAGTGATCACATCAGAATGCTTCATCCAACTCGCTGTCACTAACATACCAGAGAGCACAAAAAACAAATTAAGTGTTGTGATGCCAAGGGTGTACTTAACCGGGTAAGTTTCAAAATTAATATCGTCACCAATGGTGATAAACATCGCATGAGCAAACATAATCGTTAATGCACCAAGCATGCGGAGCAAATTAAAATTATTATTCCTCCCCTCCATGTAAGAGAGTAATGATGGTTTTAAGGTAAGTGACGAACTCATCTCAATAACAATTAACCTGGTTGTGCAACTGCAGTTCTCTTTAATTTTGGCACAAGCGCTAAACTTGGCTTTTCAATCAAGGTCCATGAAACTACCGCACAAATTAAACTAAGAGGTAAGGTAGTTAAAAACAAAGTTAATGGAGTGTAACCGCCGACAAATTGCATCAACAACTGCTCGATAGGGTAGTGGTAAATGTAAACACCATAAGAATAATCACCGAGTTTATTAAACTCTAATAAAAACCCTCGTGGCACATAAGCTAACCAAAATACACAATAAGCCGTAGCTAAAATCACAAAAGGCTCAGCAACCGAACGCGGTAAATAGACATACATAAGAAAAGCTATCACGACAGATGAAGCGGCAATCCCCCAATGCAGAGGAACCTTATCCTTATAAACAAATGCCATCGTTCCAATAAAGAAACTCAAACCAAAATGAACTAGATGGTTAAATGCTGCAATCTCCCGCAGAGGCGTTAAAAAAGTCACTAGGAGAAAAACAACCAACAAGCCAAGAGCAACCAAGCCAAATTTAACCCGATCAGTTAAAAGCCCAAGCAAACCCAGCGCCGCTAAACCCACATAACAAATCATCTCATAGCGCAGTGTCCATAAAGCTGAATCAATTTCATGTTGATTAATGTTTTCAGAAAACACACCAGGCAACATTCTATCTGGCTGCAAAGCAGTGGTAAGTGGCACATAAACCCATGTATCAAAGGAAGTGAAATAAGAGCTAAGTGAAACATTTGTCACCAAAGGTCCCATGACAAAACAGATAAGGAGCGAGAGAACAAAAACACCAGGAATAAGCCTTAAAATCCGCGCAATACAATATGAGAAAAGCGAAGCCCGCCTGGTAAAGCTAAGCGCAATTAAAAACCCACTTGTGATAAAAAAGAAATTAAGAGCAATTTGGCTAAGTTCATAAAGGCCAATATATACCTTTTCATCCATCGCTGGGCCCAGCACCATAAAATAGCAATGGTAATAAGCTATGAAAAAAGCTGCCAATAAGCGCAGGAGGTTAAAATTATTATTTCGACCATCCATCAAAGAAGAAATTGTACTCATAAAAACTCTCAAAATACGACTTTAGGCACAAGTTTTATAGCCATTAGGCCCAAAAGCTGATATTAATTAGCTAACTTATAAACTATAAGTCTTAGCAAAATTACAAAATCTATAAAATAAAATTTGATTGAAGCTAAGCGCCCTGAAATGCTCATAATGAAGGATGATTGCCTCGGATGGTAACTCTTATAGACAACACAAAGCAGCAAACGAAAACAACTGCTAAATCACAACAATTACGCCATCCAGAAAAGCGCAATAATCCGGTTTCAACCCCCTTGAGAAAGCCAGATTGGATCCGCGTTAAAGCACCTGGCTCAAAAGATTATCAAACCACAAAAAACATCGTCAAAGAGCATAAGCTAACAACAGTTTGCGAAGAAGCAGCATGCCCTAATATTGGTGAATGCTGGGAAAAGCGCCACGCCACCATGATGATCATGGGAGAAATTTGCACAAGAGCATGCGCCTTTTGTAATGTAAGAACCGGTCTACCATTAGCACTAGACAAAGAAGAACCAAATAGGGTGGCAGACGCTGTCGCAACATTAGGTCTCAATCATGTTGTGATTACATCAGTTGACAGAGATGACTTGGCAGACGGAGGGGCGAAGCATTTCGCTGAAGTGATAACATCAATTAGAAAAGCAGCACCTACAACAAGCATTGAAATTCTAACACCAGATTTCTTGCGTAAAGAGGGCGCACTAGAAGTTGTCGTAGACGCCAAACCAGATGTCTTTAACCACAACTTAGAAACCGTTCCACGCCTTTATTTAGATATTCGCCCCGGCGCCCGCTATTTTCACTCCATTCGCCTTTTACAAAGAGTAAAAGAGCTAGATCCAATGATCTTTACAAAGTCAGGCATTATGGTTGGCCTTGGAGAAGAGAGAAAAGAAATCCTCCAGCTTATGGATGACCTTAGAACCGCTGATGTTGACTTCATCACAATTGGCCAATATTTACAGCCAACATTAAAACACGCGCCAATTGCAAAATTCCTCACACCAGAAGAATTTAAATCTCTTGAACAAATGGCTTATTCAAAAGGGTTCTTAAAGGCGTCGTGCACACCTCTAACACGTTCGTCTCATCATGCCGGTGAAGATTTTGAAGATCTAAAACAAGCAAGAGCTAAAAAAGTTGGTGCAATGAACTAATGATGTTAGAAAGCTTTGATTTTTAATTTTAAAATCAATGAACCTGACATTTTAAAGATCTACATATGCCAAAGTTTGAAACAGTTCACCGTGTACAACATGACTGCGATGTCATGTACGCAATCGTTGCTGATGTCGAAAAATACCCTGAATTCTTAGACCTTTGCGAAGACCTAAAAATCATTTCTAAAAACAATTCAGAAAGCGAAGTAATTGAGGTTCTGGAGGCCGACATGACTGTTGGCTATAAAGCGATTAAAGAAGTGTTCCGCTCAAAAGTCACTCTTGATAAAGAGGCAAAAATCATCACCTCAGAAAACATTAACGGTCCATTTAAATTTATGAAAAACAAATGGCGCTTCGTACCTGTTACAGAAACAAGCACAGATATTCATTTTTCAATTGAGTATGAATTTAAAAACTGGATGATGGAAAAGCTCTTAGGCGGCATGTTTGATAAAGCCTTCAGAACCTATTCAAAAAGCTTTGAAAATAGAGCAGATACCTTAAAGAAACGCTCTCAAATCTCTTAAAATTATATCCCTCAGCTTTGAACTTGAAGTGCAGAAAGGCCAAGTTCAAGCGCTTTGAGAACAGTTTCTCGTCGAACTTCACTTCGCCCAACATCTCCAAATCGATGTT
>JAEPQF010000019.1:252-4327 GCA_017640685.1 Hyphomicrobiales bacterium | reverse complement strand
CTTGAACAATAAGCGCGTCCCTTTTTAAGCCCCCAGCAACAGCGATATAGACCAAACCAACAGGCTTTAAATCACTCCCGCCCCCAGGCCCTGCAATCCCAGTCACAGCAAGGGCTAAGTTAGCCTTCCCATTTCGCAGTGCACCAAGAGCCATCTCTTTCGCGACTTCAGAGCTCACGGCTCCATGAAGATTTAAACTCTCTACAGACACATTAAGCGCGTCCATTTTAGCTTCATTAGAATAGGTTACAAACCCGGCCCCAACACATGCTGAAGCTCCTGAAACAGAAGTCAATGCTCCGGCAATCAGCCCGCCTGTGCAACTCTCTGCAGTTGAGATCCAAAGTCCTAAACCACTTGCCCGCTTAACAAGCTCTTCAGAGATGGAAAGAATTTCAGCATCAAACATGAAAAAAATACGCCTTACTATAATTCATCTTAGAAAATTAACGTCGCAGTCGCCAAAGCGCTAATGCCTTCTCCGCGTCCTGTAAAGCCAAGCCGCTCAGTTGTGGTGGCCTTCACACTCACACGCTCAACATCAAGATTAATGATCTTCGCAATAACTGCTCGCATCTTCTCACTATGAGGTCCAATCTTAGGTGCCTCACAAATCAGCGTAATATCAACATTCGAAATGCGCGCACCCTTTTGCCCAGCCAGCTCAACAGCTGCTTTTAAAAATATATCAGACGGAGCCCCTTTCCATCGATCATCAGAAGGGGGAAAGTGAGTACCAATGTCACCTTCGCCCAATGCTCCATAAATTGCATCAGTAAGTGCATGCAGTCCAACATCCGCGTCCGAGTGCCCTTTTAATTTCTTATCAAAAGGCAAAGTAACGCCGCATAAAATAATCTCATCACCATCTTCAAAGCTATGAACATCAAATCCATGCCCCACACGTACATCCAACATGTCACTCAAATAATGTTCCCCTCGTTCAAAATCATCACTGGTTGTAATTTTAATATTTTGCTCTTCACCCAGTATAATATCAACATCGATACCGTGCCATTCTGTAATTGAACAATCATCAGTAAAAGTTATTTCAGGTGAATTAAGGGCAGCAATGTGAGCATCATAAATTTTATCAAAATGAAAAGATTGCGGTGTTTGCGCCCGCCACAATGCAGATCGATCAATTGTTTTAACCACCTTCATATTTTGAGTTGATTTGAGCGTATCGGTCACTGGAAGCGCTGGGAGAACAGCAGGACTGGAACTAAGTTTATTTAAAACACGCTCAATCAAATCTTCTGTAAAGCAAGGGCGCGCGCCATCATGAATGAGAACAGAGTGAACATCTTTTGAGTGAGAGAGGGTTTTCAGCGCCTCAAGCCCATTCAAAACAGATCGTTGTCGTGTTTCCCCGCCCAACACAGGAGGTAAAAGCTTATCACTAAAATTTTTGGCAATATCTTGAAAAATATTAGCGTCTTCCGCATGAATCACTGGTAAAATACCATCAATAGCAGAAATTGAGTGAAATTTACTCAAAACATGATGCAGAACGGGGGAGCCGTTTAGCAGGACATACTGTTTAGGTAGGTCACAATTCTCTTTTTTTGCCCTGGCACCGCGTCCAGCTGCCACGACTAAAACAAATGTACCCTTAGTCATAAAAGTTCCTAAAGTAAAAGCATGAAAAGGCTCCCCATGCGGACTTCACATGCGGACTTCATGGTCCAAAACATAAAATTGATCGTAATAGAAGAGTATCCGAGTAACAAAATTTCACAACAATAGAAACGTCACTACAAACTAATTTAGCTGTAGAAGGCAACTTATTATTCTTTTGAAATTTAATTTTCAATTTTTGGCTTCATATTTGCAAAGCAAGGACTATAATTGACTAAATAATGCGCAATTCAAACTTTTGCACATTATTTTAGCAAAAAACAGCTGTTTTGCTTAAAAATTACTCAGTTATTAGCCTATCAAGCGAGCATGGCAACAAGAAAAGAGTGATTAAAAGTTAGACAACGCCATTTAGTGATGAATTAAGCAGCATTAAATAGTGAGTGAAAGGGCCTAAATTTTAAAAATATTGCAGTTCAAACCAAGGTGTAGAAACTGCTAAAACCCAATAAACCAAATAGAAACTGCTGTTTTCTTAGAAATGAAGGTTATGACGACAGACGCCATAAAAATTGGAGATTTTAAACTGAATGGCAAGGCTATTTTAGCGCCAATGTCTGGAGTCACTGATTTTCCTTTTCGCAAATTAGCTCATCAATGGGGCGCCCCTCTTGTTGTCTCTGAAATGGTCGCTAGTGAAAGCCTGGTGAATGAAAATGAAGATATGAGCCGCCGTGCCATTGGTGAGCATTTAGCTCCCTTTGTCATTCAACTGGCGGGAAGAAAAGCCTATTGGATGTCTGAAGCCACCAAAAGAGTGCAAGATCTTGGCGCTGACATCATTGACATCAATATGGGCTGCCCGGCAAAGCAAGTCACCAAAGGTCTCTCTGGTTCAGCCCTTATGCGTGATTTAGACCATGCTCTCACTCTTATTGAAGCTGTTGTAAGTGCTTCATCGGTGCCAGTAACTTTAAAAATGCGCCTTGGCTGGGATGATAAATCAATCAACGCGCCTGAACTTGCCAAACGGGCTGAAAATGCAGGCGTTCAAGCTTTCACTGTACACGGCCGCACCCGCCAACAATTTTATAAAGGCCAGGCAGATTGGTCTAAAGTTCGCGCTGTCAAAGAAGCAATTACCAAACCTCTTTTTGTAAACGGGGATATTTGCACATTAGCAGATGCAAAAGCAGCTATGACGGCTTCAAAAGCAGACGGCGTCATGATTGGAAGAGGAGCTTACGGGGCCCCTTGGCTCCCAGCGCAAATCTCGCGGCAATTAAACGGCGAAACACCGCTTGCCCCAACGATAAGCGATTATAAAGACTGCGTCCTCGAACATTACGAACATATGCTGCTCCATTATGGCAAGAAGTACGGCGTGAAAAGCGCACGTAAACATCTTGTTTGGTATATCGATCATTTTGAAAAAGACGAAAGTGAAGCAAAACAGTGGAGACAAAAATTATGCTCTACAGAGAACATAAAAGATGTAACCAACCATCTTAATTCATTTTTTGATCAAAAAGAGTACTGAGTAAAAAGAGAGAGTGTTGAGTAAGAAAGAGTAGCAACAGTCACCGAATGAAGGATTAAATTTAAGGTTCAGGGATGGATAATAATCAAATATTAAATGCGGTTCCCCACCCAATCATTGTCGTCAATGATGAAAACGACATTACCTATGCGAATGCGGCTGCTGAATTATTTTATCATTCAGGCTTAGAGCTCTTAAAGAAAAGCAAAATAGATGATCTTTTGCCCTTTGGGTGCCCGATCTTAACAGCCATAGATCAAGTGCGCGAAAAGTCATGTAGCTACAATGAATATGGCATCAATGTCGCAACCCCTAAATTAAAAGAAAACTACATTGTTGACGTGTTTTGTGGGCCCGTTGGTGACAGCTCTACGAATAAGTCAAACAATAATAGTTCCGCCCGTTCAAGCCATATTCTCATTCAATTTCAATTGCGCTCAATGGCACAAATGATTGAACGACAAATCAGCTATAGAGGCGCGGCCAAAACTGTAAATGGTGTAGCAGCTGTTCTAGCCCATGAAATCAAAAACCCTCTTTCAGGCATCAGAGGTGCAGCACAACTTCTTGAAATGGCGGTTACTGAAGATGATCAAATGTTAGCACGCCTCATATGCGAAGAAACAGACCGCATCAGAAAACTAGTTGATCGTATGGAAATTTTTGGAGACGAACGTCCAATTCAATCAGTGCCGATTAATATCCACTCAGTGCTCCACCATGTAACTGAAATCGCCAAAAATGGGTTTGCAAGCAATCTTCAAATCGAACAACATTATGATCCAAGCTTACCAAAGGTCGCTGGAGAGAGAGACTTTCTCATCCAGCTATATCTCAATTTGGTGAAAAATGCCGCTGAAGCCTTAGAAGACAGGGAAGATGGTGTAATCACCCTTGAAACATCCTTTCGTCCAGGCTTTAGACTAACATTACCCGGCACAAAAGAGCGTGTCA
>JAEPQF010000019.1:0-242 GCA_017640685.1 Hyphomicrobiales bacterium | reverse complement strand
CTTGAAATCGTTGTAAAAGACAATGGCCCAGGTGTAAGAGAAGACATTCTCCCCCATTTATTCGACCCCTTCGTCTCGAGTAAGGCAAAAGGCTCAGGCCTTGGGCTCGCACTCGTTGCCAAAATGATTTCAGACCATGGCGGCACAATCGAGTGTGAGAGCAGCGAAAATGGAACCATCTTCCGAACAAGACTCCCCATTGCAGAAACGGAACACATTGATGAAACCAAAACAATAGAGCG
>JAEPQF010000199.1 GCA_017640685.1 Hyphomicrobiales bacterium | reverse complement strand
CAAAACGCAGCTCAGGCTCCAAGAGATGAGCGCACACCTCTCTCAATGCGCCCTCACACTCCAGCTGATTTCAGAAATGAAGGCCAGGAACAAGCATGTCAACTTGGTCAACCTGACATGCTCCCTCCTGAACTGCCTCCAGCTGAGTTACCTCCTATGTCAGCAAAAGCTGAGCCTTATAGAACTCAACCTCCAAGCGCAAAAGCTACTAAAAAGGCAAAGCATAAAGGTCCAAAACACAGCGAAGAATTTATTCTCCCACCCGTGTCTCTATTAAATGAACCTAGCGCTCAACCAGCCGCACACCTGTCACACGATGAATTGCGTGAAATGGCCGCCACCCTGGAAAGCGTCTTGCTAGATTTTGGCATCAAAGGCTCAATTTTAAATGTCCGCCCAGGCCCCGTGGTTACTCTCTTTGAGTTTGAACCAGCCAGAGGCATTAAAACATCACGCATTGTTGGCCTTGCTGACGATATTGCGCGCTCTATGAGCGCTCTTTCAGCCCGCATTGCTGTCATTCCAGGAAGAAGCGCACTTGGCATTGAATTACCAAATGCCACTTCAGAAACTGTCTTCTTAAGAGACCTCGTAGAACAACCTGAGTTTTATCACACAGATCTCCCCCTACCGCTCATCTTAGGTAAATCCATCGGCGGTGAGCCTGTGATTACTGATCTATCAACAATGCCGCATTTACTCATTGCTGGCACCACCGGCTCAGGTAAATCTGTTGGCATCAATACCATGCTGCTCTCTCTTCTTTATCGTTTAAAACCAGAAGAATGCCGCATGATCATGATCGACCCGAAAATGTTGGAACTCAGCATTTATGATGGCATTCCTCATCTACTAACCCCTGTTGTGACAGATCCATCTAAAGCGGTGTCAGCCTTGAAATGGGCAGTAAGAGAGATGGAAGACCGCTATCGTCAAATGTCAAAATTGGGCGTTAGAAACATTCAAGGGTTTAACGAGCGCGTTCAAGAAGCAATAGATAAAAACGAGCCAATTGTTAGAAAAGTTCAAACCGGATTTGACCAATCAACCGGCCGTGCCATTTTTGAAGAAGAACAATTAGACTTCAAACCAATTCCAATGATTGTGGTTGTGATTGATGAAATGGCTGATCTCATGATGGTCGCCGGTAAAGAAATTGAAGCAACAGTCCAGCGCCTCGCTCAAATGGCAAGAGCTGCAGGCATCCATGTAATCATGGCAACACAACGCCCATCAGTTGATGTGATCACAGGCACCATTAAAGCGAATTTCCCGTCAAGAATTAGCTTTCAAGTCACTTCTAAAATCGATAGTCGTACCATCTTAGGAAAAGAAGGGGCAGAACAACTTCTTGGCCGCGGTGATATGCTCTACATGCCAAATGGCAGCCGCATGGTTCGTGTGCATGGTGCGTTCGTCAATGATGATGAAGTTGAAAATGTTGTAGCGCACCTGCGCGCTCAAGGGACCCCTGAATATTTAGACAATATCACAGTTGATGAAGAGCAATTAAGCGAAGATACTGCTCAACAAGGATCAACTAAGAAAAACGACATTTTTCAAGAAGCTGTTGAAATTGTTTTAAGAGATCAAAAAGCATCCATCAGTTACCTCCAACGCCGTTTATCAATTGGCTACAACCGTGCTGCAACACTTATTGAACGCATGGAAGAAGAGGGAATCATCGGCCCCTCAGGCCCAGGTGGCAAAAGAGACATCCTCATTGATGAATATTAGAATAAATCTAGTAAACCTTTAATTTCACAGCAAAAAACAAAAGTGAAATATTACTGCCTCACAGTTGTCGTATTTCTTGTTCAATAGTAAAGTCTGTTTTGATTCTTTTTGAACGTGTTTCCTTCTAGGTAACCGTTCTAAAGGATATTTTTATATGGTTGTGTTAAAACTTCAAATCAGTGCTCCGGAGACATACCAAATGATGAAGAAAAGTCTGGCAATCGCGACACTCGCAATGAGCACAATCAGTTTTGCATCCTCAATGGTTTTTGCTGAAACTGATAAGAAACAAAAAGCTGAAGCAGACAGATCTGGCTGGTCAGCCTCCATTACGGATGGTTTGACACCAGCGACAATGACAGAGCAGCAAAAAACAGTTGTTATCCAAATCAATGAATATCTGAATAAACTCACAAATTTGAACGGCCGCTTTTTGCAAGTTAATCCTGATGACGGCAAGCAAAAGGGCAAGTTTTATATCAAACGTCCAGGTCGCATTCGTTTTGATTATGCCCCGCCAAGTCTTCAAGTAATTATTTCTGACGGTGACTATCTTTCAATTGAAGATAGAGACATTGATACGGTAGATCGTTACCCATTAGAAAATACGCCCTTTCGAATTTTGCTAGCAAAAGATGTTAATATCCTGCGCGATGCCATCATTAAAACTGTCACAGAAACAGATGAAGAAACCTCAATAACCATGATTGATCGCAAAGGAAAAGCCATCGGTCAAATCGAGTTATTCTTCAATAAAGACCCTGCATTTGAGCTTAGAGAATGGAAAGTTACGGATTCTTCTGGCCAAATTACTCGAGTTATACTCTCTCATCTTGATTATGAGAAAAAAATCGATGGAAAACTTTTTGAGTTAGATGTGGGTGAAAATAAAATTTTCAACCCATTTTAATAATGGTTTTTCAGGCAGTTACTAAACTTTTTGCCTAAAAATTAGGCTGCATATACGTGCATCATCACAACTTTTGCGCGCAAAATCGCCTATGTGATGCAAAAAAACCATTGAAATGAAAAAAATTTAGATTATCCTATTATTATATAGGGTGTGTCATTCCTATCGGTAATGCCCCCCGTCTAACCGAGACATCACCCTAAAGCGTCGAATTCCCTCTCGGCGTGAGCGACTTGAAAAACGCTCTACAAGTAAAGCCCAATAAAAACCAGGGCACACATATGAAATGGTGAAAACCAATCATAATTGTAAACTTGTAGGGCCTAGTTAAGTAAAGCGCGGTTTAATGCGCCCAGCCGTCCACATCCCGGTTGGGCGTTTTTTTGTGTTTTTTCAAATAACTTATTATTTAGTTGAACGTTCCGCTTTTAGATGAATTCAATAAAGCTCTTTGCTATACGAAGAAAGCTTACCGCTTCAGCAGCGCGGTTGCTTGTGGGCAATCTAAAGCGCCACTTAAAA
>JAEPQF010000198.1 GCA_017640685.1 Hyphomicrobiales bacterium | reverse complement strand
GGCCGAGTGGCGCTTATGGCTGGTGAAAATAACCTTGCAAGCTCACTCTTAAAATCAGCAAGCAAAGGCAATAAAGCCGATTGGAAAATTCTCTCAGCCAAAGGTGTCTTGGAAGCACGTGCTGGTAAAAATAAAAATGCCATCAGATATTTCAAACAGGCTCTCAAACATAACCCACGCCAAGCGTCAATTCTGAATAACCTAGGTCTGGCTTATGCTGTCACTGGTAACTACAGGCAAGCTGAAAAATATTTAAAACAAGCCCTATGGGACACACGCCATATCCGTCAAGTCAGACAAAACCTGGCTCTTGTTTATGCCATGCAAGGCAAAGTGAAAGAAGCTGACGCCATTGCCCTACAACCAATTCCGAAGAAATATAAAAAAGTTTCTTCAGCTAAGCATACACGCAAACAACCAGTAGTACTTAACAATTTCAACACAAAGGTAACGCGAGACAAAAGATAAATCTCAATCCCTCTAAAAACCTATTTAGACAAATGAACTAGTTTATTATTTGATAATTCCTAATGGGAAAAAAGCAGCCCTTCACATCCCCCCCTCGTGAAGGGCTGTTTTTATTTTGAATTGAGTTTATGTAAAATAACTTTTGAAGAAATGAAAACTGGTATCAATTTTCTTAAAAATAGAGATGATAAAAATCTCAAGTAAAAGAAACGAAAGATCAATCCTTTTTCAAACTAACCAGCCTTTAAGGTTAAGTTTCACAGCTAAACCTACTTAACTACCTTAAAACCTTTTCAAAAAATTGCGGCTTAATCCTGCGAGCCATTCCAACTTCTTTCCATCCATTAAGAGCAACTGGTGCTTTACTCGTTGCCAATAAAGAACGAGGCGATAAATCTCTATGGGCATAAACCATCACATCATTCCATATACGAGCAGGCAGTCCGCCTCCGGTGACCTTCTTCATAGAGGCCCCATTATCATTCCCAACCCAAACACCTGTGATGTAATGCCCGCTATAACCAACAAACCAGCCATCCTTAAAACGCTGCGTCGTCCCTGTCTTGCCAGCTATGTCATGGCCATTTAATTTAGCTTTTTTACCTGTGCCAACTTTAAGAACCTGCCTCATCATATTGTTCATTTGGTTCACATGGTGAGCGCGAACCACTTGGCCCATATCAGCTTTTTTACGCTTATAAAGAACCCGACCCTTAAATGTCCGAATAGATTTAATCACATAAGGGAAAACCCCGCGTCCCCCATTTGCAAAAGGAACATAAGCAGATGTCAGTTCTAAGACCGATTGCTCAGCTGTGCCTAGTGCAAGCGATAGATCTTTTTTCATCTCCCCGCGTAAACCTAACCGGCGCGCCGTTTCAATGGTTTTGGCAACACCAACTGTTCCCATTAGTTTAACTGCAACCACATTACTCGAATGAGCTAGCGCCGAGCTCAAATTAATTTGCCCCCGATAAATATTTTTATAATTGCGCGGTTGCCACCGATTAAAATTCGTTGGCCGGTCAAAAATCAAACTCTCTGGATGAAATCCAGATTCAAGAGCCGCTAAATAAACAAAAGGCTTAAATGCAGACCCTGTTTGACGCCGACTTTTAATCGCTCTGTTATATTGCGATCTCTGATAATTTCGCCCACCAACCATGGCACGTACAGCCCCATCAGGTGCCATCATCACAAGTGAGGCTTGGCGTACATTATTTTTTCGTCCCATCTTTGAGAGGTAATGCCGAACACGCGCATCAGCCTTATTTTGCACTCTGCGATCAATACTCGTCTCAATAATCAGATCAGATTTATAATCGGTGACATATTCAGGAACCAAATCAGCAATCCAATCAACAATATAATTTGAGTTAATCGGTAAACGTCGTTTGCGTAATTGCGCAGGAGCAATCAAAGCCGTTTTCAATGTCATAGGTGAAATAAAGTTAGAGCGTTTCATAGCAAGCAAAACCAATTTTGCCCGCGCTTTAGCAGCTTTATAATTGGTCTTTGGGTTTAAACGAGATGGCGCTTTCAAAAGTCCTGCAAGCATCGCCGCTTCAGGCAAAGTTAGTTTTGTGGCTCTTTTTCCAAAATAACGCCGTGCCGCTTGATCAATACCAAAGGTTTGATGTCCAAAATAAACCCGGTTTAAATAAAGCTCTAAAATTTCTTTTTTCTCAAATTTAGCTTCTAACCAAAAAGACATCCCCATTTCACGAAGTTTACGAGTGATCGTTCGATCGGAACTTAAAAATAAATTTTTGGCTAATTGTTGGCTAATGGTTGACCCACCCTGAACTAGGCGACCCTTTCGAATGTTTAAAGCCATGGCCCGTGTAAAACCAATGGGGTCAAACCCAAAGTGAGAATAAAACCGGCGATCTTCAATGGCGATAACAGCCTTGCTGACATAATCTGGCAATTGCTCAAGCTTGACATAATCTTTGACCAACCCACGCTCAGCAATAATTGTCCCATCAGAGGCTAATACTTTTATCGCTTGCCCCCGTTGTTTCAGCCCAGCAACAAGCGGATCAGGTAAGGTTACACTGTAAAATAACAACAAACCGCCTAATGCAATCGAGGCCCATAACACAGCAACAGAACCCCAATAAAGAAAAGAGAAAACTGAAAATAACGGACGCCCTCGTGGCCCCCAGCCATCTCCATAGGTCTTACCAGCTGCTTTGGAAGATCGTTTTTTAGCTTTTTTCGGTTTTGTTGATTTAAACAAACCAAAGGGGAAAAAATCAACATCAACCATTTCTACCGAAGCACGGCCAGAAGCCTTTTTGTCTGTCTTAGTTCTTGGTTTTCGAGTTGTAGTTTGTTTGGGAGAATGAATTTTAACCTTAGAGGCACTTGCATTTGCAGTTGCACGCCTTGCACCATTAGAACTCTTTTTTTGAGTTCCAGTTCTTTTTTGAACTGGTTTTGCGTGTGTTCCAGTTGGATTTTTTTTAGTTTTCGCCTTTGTCGCACCAGTTTTACGCCGAGTTTTCCGACCAGCTTTCGCTTTCGGCTTAGCCTCAGAACTATCGCCAAACCACCCCATAACTCTTACCCCAACCATAACGCAATACAATAGATGGCCTTAATTTATGAAAATAGCTTCCATAAAAAAGAATAAGACCGGATACAAAACATGAAAAAGATAATAAAGAAAGGAATTTAAGAGCCAGTTAACTTTAAGAAAAAATGACCAAAATATCATC
>JAEPQF010000197.1 GCA_017640685.1 Hyphomicrobiales bacterium | reverse complement strand
AAAGATCTCTACTTCGATTGCTTTGTTTTCGACCATACTATTGATTGTTTCATTAAGTGTGATTGTGACGATTATTTATTCTATTCTTTCCTCGCATATTGCTGAAACTGCAACAAACCAACAGAATACAAGTCTGCGGACAGCAGCAATTATAGCTGAAAAGCAAGTTCCAGGGATGAGTGTGAAATGGGGCAAGGATAATAATGTTCGTGAAGTTATCCTTAGTGAAATCCCAACTTTTTCGAGCCACAAAATGATTGACGAAATTGGCCGGGCAACAGGCGAGACAGCGACTATTTTTTTATGGGATGATCAATCAGCTGATTTTTGGAGAAGAACTACAAATATTGTGAAACCTGATGGAAAGCGTGCAATTGGGACGCCATTGGGAAAGAAGGGGGCCGTTTACCCTATCGTTACAAAGGGGAAAACCTTTAGGGGTGAAGCGGTCATTCTTGGATTGTCATACTACACAATATACCAACCGATTTTTTCAAAAAATGGGAAGGTTATCGTTATACTTTATGCCGGTGTTAAAAAAGATAAAATCAATGCTGTTCTTTCTGAAATTGGTTCTAAATTTGCTATAGCCTTTTTGGTTGTCTTAGGGGTTTCAGCTGGATTAATGATATTTATTTCAACAAGAATGATGAGCCCAATTTCAAAAATTGCAGATATTACGCGTAGTATTGCTTCTGATGATTTAGCGGTTGATGTGCCTTATGTAGACAGATCGAATGAAATCGGGCGAATGGCTCAATCTGTCGAGGTTTTAAAGAAACGTAGCCAAGAACGGCTTTCGCTTACTGCTGAGCAAGATCAACGAAATCAAAACCGTGATGAGCGGCAAAAAAGATTCCAAGTGTTAGCTGATGATTTTCGTCAGACAGTTTTGGGATTAATCGAATCTGTTTCAGATAAAGCTCGTACGATGGAAGATACTGCCCATTCTCTTTCAAAGGTAACAATTGAAAGTTCTGAAAAAGCAAATGAGACAACTGAGGCCAGCCAAAGAGCTACTGAAAATGTAGAATCGGTAGCTGGTGCTGCTGAGGAGTTATCGTCTTCAATTGCTAATATACGAGATCAGGTTGTTGAAACGGCAGGTATTGTTAATGCTGCTAGTGAAGGTGCGAACTCAGCGAGTGACAAGGTTGGTTCTTTAGCCGAGGCTGTGAGTAAAATTGGTGAGGTGATCGGCCTTATTCAAGAGATTGCTGAGCAAACTAATTTGCTAGCTTTGAATGCGACTATTGAGGCGGCTCGTGCTGGTGAGATGGGCAAAGGCTTCTCTGTTGTTGCAGCTGAAGTTAAAGAGCTGTCGACCCAGACTTCTAAGGCAACCGATGAGATACGCACTCATATCACTGCTATTCAGGAAACTACGTCTGAAGCTGTTCAGTCTATAGAATCTATAACCACAACTATGGGGGAAGTTAACAGCTTTACTGCTGCGATTGAGAATTCTGTTGAAGAGCAAGGCATGGCAACGAATGAGATTTCACAAAGTGTGTTTAAAGCGGCTGAGGGCACTGGAACTGTGACGGGGAATATGAATGACCTTGCTCAAACTGTTGCTGTAACTAAGACTTCAGCTGGTGAAGTTCTTAGTGCGGCGAAAGGTGTTTCTGAAAATACAAATGAGCTCTTAAATGAGATTAATAGTTTTTTGGAAAATGTTGAGGCAGCTTAGGCCGTACTCTCATACATTAACTGTTTTTAGCAAAAGGAGCTTTGGAATTTAGAGCTCCTTTTTTAATTCGTGTTCAGCTTTATTAAAAGTTAATGTTTTGAATCACGTAGCCTCCACCAAAGGCGGCTAAGCCGGATATGACAATGTAAGGGAGTACGCTTACAAAAGCGCTGAGTAAGGTTACAAAGGCTTTAAAAACATCTTCTGTGGCGCTCCAAATTTGTCTGGCAGCCGTGTAAAGATAATAAGCGATGATACCGATTGTGAGCACGAGAATAACAATTTTCCAAACGGGAAGTGCTTGCCAGTTGGAATTGAAAATATCAATGATTTGCCCGAAGGACCATGTCCAGACCATTTGCAAAAATTTGAGGGTTATCGCTATGCCTTCGGTTAGAAAAGTGACAATTTCTTTGATAATCTTTTCCATGTTAATCCCTCGTTTTGTCTCAGTTCTTGAGATCAGCAAACTTTTTAAAAATTAAGGTAATTGAATAGATTAAAGAGGTCTAGTTTTTCCTCGTGATTGTTTCTTTTGGTGCTTTGGATTGATTACCGAAACTTTTAATTCAACAAAGTGTAGCCTTTTAATTTGCACGGACTATCTAGCCTATTTTCAAATTTGAATAGATGTTCATAGGCTAGGTAGCCCGTATATTTAATCATGTAATTTTATCACTTTTGCTACAGAGGCTCTTTGGTTCATGAGATTGTAATGGTCTAAAATTTTGGGATAATTTTCGAGTTTGACACTATTATCAATAAGCCATCTACTAGCTAAGTAGAGATATGGATCACAGATTGAGAAGCTCTCTCCGAGTAGGTAAGGGCCTTTTAGGTAATGAGTTTCAATCATCCTGGCACACTCAGCCATATTTTCTGTTACCTTAGCTTTCATGCTTTCGTGAGCTGCTGTGTCATCAGCCCATCGAGAGCCGCGTTTGCCATGGGCATGCATGACATGAACAGTTGAATTAACATAGTCATTAAATGATTGCGCTATGGCGAATTCAAACGGATCTGTTGGTGCTAAAGATAGGTCTTTATTTGTGTTGGCTAGATAGGTCAGAATGGTTGGGGTTTCTGTTAAAATCCCGTTTGGTGTGATGAGCGCTGGGACTCGCCCCTTAGGGTTTAATTTTAGAAACTCAGGGCTTGTTTGTTCTGCTTTTGAAAAATCGACAAATGTTGCTTTATACTCTTTTCCTATTTCTTCAAGGATTATATGGGGGGCAAGGGCTGCTGTTCCCTTCGCATAATATAGATTTAACATGGCAGTGCCTTTTATAAATTTTTCATTTGCAAAACAGATACGCTGAATAAGCTATCTGTTTTAGAGATGTTCATATTTTATTCGTTCAATATTTTGAAATATTAATTATCTTGATAACTGATTATTTGAGAATTGTAATAATTAATAAGATACAGAGTTTGAAGTTTTTACTTCAAAAATACTACGTTTTCTGAATAAGGGGAGAGTTTTAAGAGGGAATAGTGAAATGGTGCCGGCTGAGAGATT
>JAEPQF010000196.1 GCA_017640685.1 Hyphomicrobiales bacterium | reverse complement strand
AGCTGGTGAGTGTTTTTGTTAAAACGATTTGTTTTTGATTGATCCAAATTGTTATGGACTGCCATAAACTTCTTTCACTTTGATTTTTTGAGCTTTCAGAAGTTTGTTTTAAAGTTGTGGCGTTTTCTCCGACTTGGTCACTCGTGCGGCGTTCGCCAAAGTCCATGAGTGATCGCCCTTGTTTTTTAGTTTCGTCAGCATTTGTGCTTTGAGCTATTTGCAGCTCTTTACTCATTGCTGCTTCAGATGCCTTTACACTTGCTGCTGTGGTAAGCGCAAACAATAAAACCGTATATAAAATTATACATATTTTGTGAAACAGAACCGCACGTTGAAACATTGCCAAAAACTTTCGTGTTCGCATGATAAATTTGAGTATCTTTATATTGAATTCTTAATTTGCAAGACAACTTACAGTGAATGTTGGGGCAAACAATGCGCCTGCCCCTCTATTTTCTTCATTTGTGAGATCCATCGGTTGACCTAGTCTTTGTTCAATTAATGCCGTTTGATCAGCGCCAGCTTTTTTCTTTTCGACTATGCATTGCCTGGACGTTCCTTTCGCAAAAAAAACAGAGGATTTTTCTTTAGGCTCCATGAAAGCTATGAAAAATTCAGGATCATAAATTCCGAACTTTAAAGGGTTTGCCAGAATTTTTTGCGGCTTTTTCAAGGGCAGTGTGAACTCAAGAACAAGTGCTTGATTGACATAAGTGAGCACTGAATCTATTGGCTGATTGAATTCTAGTTTTCTGTTTTTTTGCTTTCCATAGGTGAAAAAATCAAATTGATGTAGACTTTCAATATTTTCTTTAGCTAAAGGCTCTAGTTCATACTCTGAATATTTACCATCTTTATTGACATCCATGCCAACTAAAGCAAAGGCGGTATAGCCATCGTCGAATTTCCATCTATGGCGAAAGCCTGTTACCTCGTAATTACTATTTACGAGTAATTTGGTTTCACTTTCGATAAACACATGCGGGTGAGCGCTTACCTTTGTAGGCATTAAGAGTATCAGCAAGCATACGCTTATAAACACCATAAAGCTCATGTCTTTATAGATCTGATTTTTATTCATTCGTTTTAGATATAAAGAAAAGATCTCAATCCCCTTCATAAGCGTGTTTTTATTTTCCCCTTTGATTTATGCATATATTCAAACAAATAAGGGCATTTTTAGATTTCGCAAATAGCCTATCACAATTTTAGCGCAATCTTAGATATTCATTGCATGAGTTTTAGTTATAATGTATCGGTTCATCAATTGTAATATTGTAACATTAATTTTACAAAGGACTACCTTATGGTTTATCCAAAATTCAATAAATTTCTTCCTTTTTTATCAGTGTTTCTTATGACACTGTTTTCATTAGTGCCCGCATTGAAAGCTGATGAGAAAAACTCCCCACCTAAGGTGGTAGTCACCATCAAACCTCTTCATAGTTTGGTAAGCAGTGTTATGAAAGGTGTTGGAGAACCTATGCTTCTTCTTAAAGGGGCCTCTAGCCCTCACCATTTCCAACTAAAACCTTCTGATGCTGTGGCCATTAAACGCGCGGATTTGATTGTTCGGGTTGGTCCTAAGCTAGAGACGCCTATGAATAAGGTTCTAAAAAGTTTAAGCAGCTCAAACTCCGTTCTGAATGTGGTCGATTTAGATGGGCTTACTTTTTATAAAATGCGCTCTAAGCATCATCACGATCATGGGGAAGCTCATGGAGACCATGATGGTCACGACGATCACAAAAATCACGCCAAACATGATGATCATGACCACCATGATCATAAGAAAAAACATGCAAAGCATGACCACGACGAGGATCATCACGATCACAAAAAGCACGCTAAACATGATGACCACGATCACCATGATCATAAGAAAAAACATGCAAAGCATGATCACGACGAGGATCATCACGATCACAAAAAGCATGCTAAACATGATGACCACGCTCACCATGATCATAAGAAAAAACATGCAAAACATGACGACCACGATCATGATAAACATGGTCATGACGAGCATAAAGAAGATGCTAACTTCGAAAAAGATCAGCACATGTGGCTACACACTGGCAATGCAAAAACTGTCGCTATTGCCTTGGCCAAGAAACTAGCCAAGCTTGACCCTAAAAATAGTAAGACTTATCAAGCCAATGCTGCGGCACTTTCAGCCAAACTTGATAAATTATCAGCTGAGATTACAGCTCTTATGAAACCACTTGATGATCGTTCATATATGGTTTTTCATGATGCTTATCAGTACTTAACTGCCCCATATGATTTGCATTTTGCTGGGGCCATCACTCTTAACCCAGCAACACCGCCTAGTGCAAAACACCTGAAAGAGTTGATAAAAACTCTTAAGAAGGAAAAAGTAATCTGTATTTTTTCTGAAGTTCAATACAACCCTAAATTGGTTAAAGCTCTTTCTGAAGGGCACAATGTTAAAACAGCTGTGATTGACCCAATTGGGGCGAAGGTTAAAGCTGGTCCTGATGCTTATTACACTATGATGAAAAACCTAAGCACCGAGATCAATGCATGCTTGAAGCCATAAAAACAGGTTTAGATTTTTATCCGTTTAGATCTTAAACAAAAAAAAGCCCCTCTGACAGATCTATCAGAGGGGCTTTTTATTTCTTTAAAACTTATTTTGAAGTTAGATTTTCCAACTTAAGCTGATTTGAATTTTTTCCATGTTACGATCACTCTTGCACCAACTGGTACGCGAGGATAAAGATCTTGCACATGCTCGTTATACATACGAATGCACCCCTTTGAAGCTGCTTTACCAATTGTCCATGGCGCGTCTGTTCCATGGATGCGGTAAAGTGATGAGCCAATATATAGAGCGCGGGTGCCTAATGGATTGCGTGGGTGACCGCCTGGTACAAAGGCTGGTAATTTTGGGTTTTCCCGGCGCATAGATGCTGTTGGTGTCCAAGACGGATTAATTCTCTTTTGACTAACACGTGAATTACCTGACCAGCGTGCATCACCTTTTGGAATAGCAATTGGATATGAAATAGCTTGGCCGCGTTTGTTAATGTAGTAAAGGCGACGATCACCAAAGCTTACTACAACTGTATTTCTTCTGAATTTTTTTGAAAATGAAACATACTGCTTGCCGCTTGCTACACCTGATGGTCCATCACCAAAGAGTGCTGAGAATAGATCTTGTGCTTTTGCTGTTGTTGCTCCCAAGCTCATAGATACAGCAACTGTCATTGTTGCAACGAGCGTTGCTATAGACTTTGAACGTTTCATTTCCATTTTCCTCATGATTGTCGTCTAATCTGATAATTTAAGCCACTCTTATAACTAAACTTGTAGAAGAATATATTAATTCGCTATTTTTAATCAT
>JAEPQF010000195.1 GCA_017640685.1 Hyphomicrobiales bacterium | reverse complement strand
CTGGGTGAGTGATTACCTTGATGCCTTTTTGGGATTTCTCATCCATTTTTAATGGATTTTTAGAGCGTGCAAAAATGATAAGCGTTGCTGGAGTTTCATTTGCATTTGGAAAAATGAAATCTCTTTGTCCGCATCCTCTTGATATTTGAATATAGACAAACCCATTCTTCACTCGATTACGACGGATGCTTTCTCTCATGATGAAAGGAATGGTTTTAATAGAAAAATCAGTAACGAGTTTTATTTCATTCAAAGATCTTTCTAATCTTGTCAGATGGGGGGCTTGATCAATGAGGTTACCGTCTTTCACTTCAATGACTTCATAAACTGCATCTGCAAACAAAGTGGCTCTGTCTTCAACATGTAGGAGTGCATTATTGTAGGTTTGATAGCATCCATTTACATATATTGTTCTACTCATTCTTAGTACTCCTTCAGTTGCCTTTTTTGTGCTTCAGATGCCCACATGGCATCCGCAAAAGCAACCGTCTCTTTTTTGCTCCTTCGGTTGCCCACTATGCAACCGTCGGTTTTTAACGCTCCTTTAGGTTGCCTAGCAGAAACCGCATTATTATCTCTCACGGCTATTCTATTACTGTTGCAGAAGGCCTACGATGGGTGGTGCCTACAAATGCGATTTACAATCATCAATGTCTCCAGAATGAGATATTAAAGAGGCTTATGATGATTAGAATATCTAGGCGCCCTATGATCATGCCGACTATCATTGCTATTTTGGCTGGCTTTGCGAGGTCTATAAGCGGTATCGTTTCATTTAAGTGAACAAATGACATTTGTTGAAAGCAGGCACCGCAATTTGATATTGTTCCTGTTGCGGCAAAAAAAGCTTCTTCTAAGCCCATTCCGTGAAATGATAATATTCCGCCTAATAACGAAATGGCCAGGATTGTGAGGCCAAAGGTTACCCAAACCGTTGAGATGAAGAGATGGTCTTTATTTTCATTGCTTAAATAAAGGGGGCGCACTTCATGAGGGTAAATAAGAGATCTTAGTTCCCTGTTTGATTGACGAAACATCATTAATATTCGTGTGAACTTAATCCCGCCAGCTGTTGAGAGAACGCCGCCTCCGATAAGCATTAAGATGATCGCAATGGCTGGTGAAATATGCTCGAAACTGTGGTTTGTTGCTGCAAAGCCAGTGGTTGAAATGAGGGATACGGCATTCATTAGGGATGTGGCGATTTCAATATTTGGGCCTTTAAATTCTCGCCCATCATCAAAGGCTAGTTTTAAAGCAATCATAACTACTGTAAGTGTCAGCATGGCTCCCCCCACCCAGAGAGGTTCACTGAACTTTTTTAAATTTAGCCATTCTTGCTTGAATAAGTAACTCACCCATAAAACACTGATGCTTCCGAAAAACATGAAAATGCTCATGATCCAGAAGATATTAACATTACCGTAAGTTGAAAGCGCCCCGTCTCTTGGCATGAAACCACCTGTTGAGACGGTCGACATGGTTAGGCATATAGCGTCGAAAAAGGGGACGCTACTTATGACGAGAAGAAAGAGTAAAGCCGCGCTTAATCCTAAATATACTGGAATGATTAATCGAAGTGTGGTGAATAGATGTAAGTGTTCATCATTTTTAGAACTTGAGGATTTGTATATCTCTTTGGTAACACGTTCTGCTCCCATGAAACGAACAAGGGCATAAGTGATAGTAAAGAGTGTCATAAAGCCGCCAACCCACTGGAGCTGGGCGCGCCAATAAATAATGGATTGAGGTAGTGTTGTTATTTGCTCTAGCAGTGTGGCTCCTGTTGTTGTGAGGCCAGACGTTGCTTCAAATATGGCATTTAATCTGCTTGGGATTGCGTTTGATGCTTCAAAGGGGATGGCACCGATGATACAAAAGGTTGCCCAAAGACCGATGACGAGTGTGATTTTTTCACGTCTTGAAATTTCAATGTCGCGGCCTTTAAGGGCTATGATTAGTGCTCCGCCGAAAAAGCCGGTGGCGAGCCCCGTTACTAAAAAGCTAGCTAATGGCACAGCTTCATTATTTGCTAAGGCAATGATTAAGGGGGGGATCACTGTTAGCGAAAAGAAAGCTAAGCCCCATCCATATATATATCCAAGTGCATGGCCGTTCATTTTTTATCCGTCAGCTTTATCAATTAGCTAAGACCAGCTTAGAATTTATGTTTAAAAATATTCAAGGCTCACTCTGAATAGATGCTCAACTTGCCTGACACTTTCAGTTAATGCGAAAATGATAATCCTGTCATTGGCGATGATTTCTGTTTCACCATTGGGTATGATGACTTCGCCTTTGCGATGAATGGCGCCAATGCGAATGCCGTGAGGTAATTCTAATTTTTTTAATGGAACGCCAATTAATGGAGACGTTTCTAAAGCTTCAGCCTCAATGACTTCACCAGTGCCATTATGAACTGAATGAACACCTCTTATTCGCCCTCTTCTTACATGTTGTAAGATTTTAGAAACAGTGATTGCTCTTGGGTTTATGCTATCCCCGATATTTAATGAGCGGACAAGTGGCATGTATGACATGTTGTTCACAAGGCATAGATTTCTCTCGCAGCCTAACCTTCTGGCAAGAACAGAAGAGAGAATATTAACCTGGTCATCATTTGTAACAGCAATGAGTGTGTCTGCGGATGTTACATCGGCTTCTTTTAAAATTTCTTCATTGAGTGCACTGCCGTTTAGAACAACGGTTCTATCGAGTTTTTCAGCGATTTCGATGGCGCGGGTTCTGTCAAGTTCGACGATTTTGGCGCGTCTGTTACTCGTGCTTTCTTCAAGTTTTTTACCAACATAAAGGCCGATGTTACCACCACCAGCGATGATTACGCGCTGGGCGGTTTTTTCTGTATGGCCGAAGATTTTCAAGGTTCTTTGAACTTCGGTTGTTTTAGCAACCAGATAGACATCATCCCCTGGGAGCAATGCATCATCACTTGAAGGGACGAATAATTTACCATTGCGAATGCCAGCTACAACTAATGCTTTGAGGTCAGGAAAGAGCTCAGTCAGCTGGCGCAAAGGGGTATTGATGATTGGACATTCTTCTGTGCAGCTTACCCCAATGAAGGTGACATCGCCTTCAGCAAAATTAACAGTTTCAAAAGCGCCGGGTAGACCAAGGCGACGCATGACCATATCTCCAACTTCAATTTCAGGAGAAATGATCACATCAATTGGCATGTGATTACGTGTGAACAAGTCTTGCCAATGAGGCTCAAGGTATGTTTGAGCGCGGATACGGGCAATTTTTGTTGGAATACCAAATAGGGAATGAGCCACCTGACATGCCACCATGTTGACTTCATCATACAAAGTCACAGCGATGATCATATCAGCGTCTTTAGCTCCCACCTCATCAAGAGTAAGAGGATGAGAGCCGTGGCACAAATAACCGC
>JAEPQF010000194.1 GCA_017640685.1 Hyphomicrobiales bacterium | reverse complement strand
TGAAATGCCAATTTCAGAAGCAGTAGAAGCCATCGTAACAAACAAACAAACGGTCAATGAAGCCATCGCAACATTACTCTCGCGTCCTTTGAAAGCAGAAATTTAAAGAAGAACGAAACTGACATAAAAAAACTGCGGAGCCAAAAAAGCCCCGCAGTTCCAATCATTAGAAAAAGAAGACTGCAATCAAACTTTCTCTAATTCCAGTATTCTTCTTCAAAATATGTTTGGTTCGGCTTAGAAACGGTAACCCAAACCAACCCCAACAATCCAAGGGTCAACATCAATATCGGCACGAACTGGAGTAGCGCCTAAATTCGTTTTTGCATCAACATTCAACCAAGTCTTCTTAACATCAACGTTAAAATACCAATTATCTCTAACTTGAATGTCGACACCAGCTTGGAGTGAAAAACCAAAGCCATTATCAATTTTCAAACCATTAAAGCCGGCAGCATTACCTTCGCTAAAAATCAGGCTATAATTAATACCAGCACCAATATAAGGTTTGAACCCATTCCCCATATCAAAATGATACTGCAACATCAAGTGTGGCGGAATTATATAAAAGTCGCCAACATCAGTTCCAGCTAGGCTACCAGTCCCTTCAACATCATGTTTGGAAATCGCCAAAACAAGTTCCAAAGCAATATTCTTTGTCAAAAAATATGTAATATCAAGTTCTGGTACGTAAGTATCATCAATATCTAAACCAGCTGCAGGTGCAGCCGCCCCACCAATATTCACGTCACTATCAGTATCTGGTAAAATCCCAAGTGCACGCACCCGAATAAGCCATTTTGCATAATTTTCATCTATGGGTGTCATCTCACTCGCATGAGCAGGACTTTTCCCCGCATCAATACCGAATACGCCCAAAGATAAAATAAAAGCGATTGTTAAACCAAAAATACTATTTCTCTTCATAATATGTCCCCTCCTGAAAAGAGCTTAAATTAAGATCAAGCTTCAAGATGGTTTCCATACTGTTGATCAAAGATCATTGAGAAATATCAATACTGAAAATTTCCATACGGACAATATGAGTAAAATAATCACTCAAAACTCTTAAAAACCTCACCTTAATCAAATCAGGCTTTCACAGAGCGGCCTCAAAAAACAATGCGACATCTTATTAAACGAAAGTATAAAAATTTTATTGATGTAAAACAGCATCTATTTTAATTTTAACTGATAACTAGGTGTTCGGTTACCACCCATCATGAAAAGAAAAGAACCATACAAATCACAAAAAAAATGTTGCGATAAAAATATCGCAGCATTTAAAAAAACGTATGAGAGGTCGTTTTTTTAAGATGAATGCTAAAAAAGTTACCAATGGCGATAGAGCAACAATTCATCAATTGAATAATCAATCAGGATTTAATTCAGGTCTAAAAGGGCAAAAATTTACTTCTTAATAACCAAAACATTCATCCATTTAATATAGTTTTCAGGTTTCCCCCTTATAAATAAGGTGACACATCACTCAAAAACCCCAAAATTCACCCATCCGAAAAGAAAAATAAAAAAAATGCTGCAATGCCGCATTTTTTGCTTGCATTGCTGCGATGCAGCGTATATATACAATGCAGACGCAGCATAAATGGGACAGACACCCAAATTCGGAGATGATCAAAATGACTAAATTACAAACACCAGATTTCGCAAAAGCTTTCGAAAACCTTTTCGCTTCTGCAGACACAACAGCTTTTAACGACGTTTTCAAAAACGCAGCTGAATTCAACAGCAAGTTCAGCGACATTGCTATCAAAGCAGCTGAAAAAAATGCAGAACTAAGCCAAGCTTGGACAAAAGAAACTCTAAGCAAATTAGAAACAGTAACAAAGCCTCAAACTGATGCTAAAGAATACGCTCAAGTGATTTCAGACTTCACTACAGCTCAAGCTAAAGCAACTCCTGAGCACATCACAGCTTTCGCTGAAGTAGCAAAACAAGCTCAAATGGACACAATGGAACTTCTTCTATCTGCTGGCCAAGAAGCTCAAACAAAAGCTACTGCAACAGCTAAAAAGACAACAAGAAAAGCTTCTTAAGTCTTTAAATAGTTTTTCCTTCCCAGAGGATCACTTCAAGTGGATGCATCTTTTATTAGGTGTGTCCACTTTCTTTGTTGCGCCAAAGGTAAAGGTCTGCAAGAGTTAGCCTTGATGCTGCACCGCAACAAATTTTGTGGTATCATTCTATGAAACTAGATCTACAAACTATCTTCCCGGAGACCTGCATGACAACTGAAACTGAAACCATCTTAATCAAACGTTATGCAAGCCGTCGCCTCTACAACACCATGATTAGTGATTACGTCACGCTTGAAGAAATCGCTCAATATATCAGAGATGGGAAAGACGTAAAAATAGTTGATAGAAAAACAGGCGATGATTTAACCAGACAATATCTCATGCAAATCATCACTGATTATGAAAGCCGTGGAGAAAATGTACTTCCAATCAATGTTCTGACTGACATTGTCCGCTCATATAACGATCAAGCTCAAAATTTCATTCCAGATTTTCTCTCAAAATCTTATGAAATGCTCAAACAACAACAAAAAGAAGTGCTCTCAAACTTCTCCCAAAACCTTCCAAATGGCCTTAATCCATTAAACAACCTTCCACAAATGGAGGGCTTTGAACAATGGCAAAAAATGCAAACTGAATTTCTCAATCAAATGATCAGCCCCATTGCCACATCAATGGGAACAAGCATGGCAAACAAAAGAGATACAGAAGAAGCTGAAAACGAAGAAGAAGAAAAACCAGCTCAGAAGAAAGCCTCAAAAAAACAAACATCTCAAAAAGCAGCTGACAAAGATGAAGATATTGAAGCCATGAAAAAACAATTGGCCGAACTACAATCTAAATTACAAAATCTATAAAAATCAAAGAGCGAAAAACACATAATTAAAAGTGTTGTTTTTCGCTCTTTTTATTTATTTTTATGAATTTCAAATCTCTTATAAATCTAAATTCTTATAAATAAAGAGATCCAATTAAGCTTGCTCCGCCAAGGGCAGCAAAAAGACCAAACAAATTATAAACCTTGCTTGAAAGATTAAGCTTCGCAAAGAAACCTAAAAATTGACGGCGAATGGCAAGCAATAAAACCCCTTCAATAAGCATAGCCCAACCAATCAGTGAGACCAAACCAGCGGTAAAACTAGACCAATCATTATGAAGTCTAACAACCACGGCACCTAAAACAAAAACTAATATAGCGCCAATATAACCAAGAGCCGGGTTTTCATAAAACTCATCAAGCATCGCTTGATATTCGTCTCCATCTAAGAGCAAACCAATACCCGCAGCTAACAGGTAAAGTCCGAACATCAGGCCAAGAAAATCTGTTAAATTGAGAGAACTAAACATGACAACCACCTCCATAAAAATAGAAATGACAATCTAGAGCAACTGAAACAAAGAAAAGAAAATCAAAAGCGCTCTAAA
>JAEPQF010000193.1 GCA_017640685.1 Hyphomicrobiales bacterium | reverse complement strand
CTATTTGACCAGCATTTCAATTGTTTGCGTGATGCTCTCATTTGTCTTTCATACTGTTAATGTTTATAGCATTCAGGCTTTTAATTCACCCATTCGACAAACCCCTAAAATATGGCTTGGGGTTACGTTGGTTTTTGCGCTTTTTGTTACCGGATTATTCTTTTTGAAAATGGGTGATACATTTTCCCGAGTTTGGTTAGCTGCTTGGTATATTTTAAGCGTTTTATTCCTTCTGTTTGCTCGCTTTGTTTTTGCTGCTTTTCTTAAAGAGTGGTGTGCTGAGGGCCGCATTTATCGCCGCGCTGTTATCGTTGGTGGCGGTGAGCCTGGTGTTGCTGTGATTAAAGAACTTGAAAGTGCTGAGAACACAGATATTCGTATTTGCGGCGTTTTTGATGAGCGCAGTGATGACCGGGTGCCGACACACATTCAAGGTTATCCCAAACTTGGTAATTATGATGAACTCGTTGAATTTGGACGAAAATCTCGGATTGATCTTTTGATCGTCACATTACCTTTGACGGCTGAAAGCCGCATCATGAGTGTTTTAAAAAAGCTTTGGGTGCTGCCGGTTGATATTCGTCTTGCGGCTCATACAACAAAGCTAAGATTTCGCCCAAGAGCCTATTCTTATATTGGCAACGTTCCGTTTATTGACATTTTCGATAAACCGATGGCTGATTGGGACTTTGTCCTTAAATGGATGTTTGACAAAGTGATTGCGATTTTAGCACTTATTCTTTTGTCACCTATTATGATTGCGACTGCGATTGCTGTGAAATTTACCAGCAAAGGGCCAATTATTTTTAAGCAAAAACGCTATGGCTTTAATAATGAACTAATTGAAGTTTATAAATTTCGCTCAATGTATACAGACATGTCGGATGCTAATGCTTCGAAATTGGTGACCAAGGATGATCCACGCGTGACGCCTGTTGGCCGCTTCATTCGCAAGAGCAGCATTGATGAACTGCCGCAGATTTTTAATGTTTTAAAAGGCGAGCTTTCTATTGTTGGGCCGCGCCCGCATGCGCTTTCAGCTAAAGCTGCGAGCCAGAGCTATCATGATGTTGTTGATGGATATTTTGCTCGTCATCGTGTGAAGCCAGGTATTACAGGTTGGGCACAAATTAATGGCTGGCGCGGTGAAACTGACACTGAAGAAAAAATTCAAAAACGTGTTGAACATGACCTTTATTATATTGAAAACTGGTCCATCTTTTTAGATCTTTACATCATTCTATGCACGCCTTACAGCCTGTTGTTTGACAAAGACAATGCGTATTAAGTTTGGTTGGTTAAGTCATGAGTATTACGACAACAATCGATCAACAAATGCCTTTATCTAATAGATTGCACCAGGCTCTTTACCTTTTCACTTGGCTGGTTTTTTTCACCAATGCGATTGTGATTAAGGAACCAGCGCCTTGTGATTTATTAATGATGGGTTTTGTGGTGATTATGCCGCTATTTGGTATGGTTCGTATTTTACCAATTCATGCGCTTTTTTTAGCTTGCTGGGCCATTATTATTGGAGGTGGATTGATTGCCTCTGGTACACATGAGTTTTATTATGTTTCTGTGAAACATATGATCATTTCACTTTATTTGGCCGTTTTTTCTGTGGCCTTGGCAGCTTTTGTTTCCAAAGAGCCAGAAAAGAAATTAAAGGTTATTTGGAGTGGTTATGTTTGCGGGGCTATCATTGCGGCTTTAGCTGGCATTGTTGGATATTTTAATCTCTTTCCTGGCGCGTTTGAGCTCTTTACAAAGTACCAGCGAGCCAGCGGAACATTTAAAGACCCGAATGTGCTTGGACCTTATTTGGTGCCGGCGTTTCTCTATTGTTTACATATTTTGCTCACGAAGAAATTAAAAGATGGTCTGGTTGCAACGGCTCTTATGGGACTTTTTCTTTTTGCGATTTTGATGACCTTTTCTCGAGGTGCTTGGGTATTATTCGCTTTTGTTAGCGCGTTATATATTTGTTTCTTTTTCTTGACTGCACGCGATAATCAACAGCGCATAAAAACGATTGTTCTTTGTCTCTTAAGCCTGATTGCTTTTGTTGGTATTGTTGTAGTGGCCTTGCAATCTTCTAAAGTACAGGATTTGTGGGATCAGCGTGCTTCTTTGAACCAAAGCTATGATGTTGGTGATCAGGGACGTTTTGTTGGACACAAAAAGGCTGCCAAAATTATATCTGAAAACCCGATCGGTATTGGCGCTCTTTACTTTGGTTATTACTACCATCATGAGCTTCCACATAATTTATATCTAAGTATGTTTTTAAGCACCGGATGGATTGGCGGGGCGCTGTTTTTATTCTTAATAGGAGCGACGCTTTATTTTGGCGCGGTCATATTATTCAGGCAAAGTCCCTGGATGCACTATCATGGCATTGCATACTGTACCTTTGTTGGACTTGCCCTTGAAAGCTATATTATTGATAGCGATCATTGGCGACTGTTGTATATTTTAATGGGGCTTATTTGGGGGGCATATGGAGCTTGTCAATATGAAGACCGTATGAAACAGGCCCCCTCTTCATAGTAAGAAATGAGCGCTGCTGCATACATTTTTGTGAAAATTTAACTCGACCAAAATTGCTAGTTATAGAATTTAAGCGCTTCAGATTCCCACTTTGAAATCCATTCACTTTTACAATCACCATAAGCGTGACTGTCTAGTGGATGCTTTAATTGACATTCTGTTTTTAGGTTCTGATATTTAAGAGCGATATCTTGATGCTGCTTGAGGTAATCTCTAAAAGCTAAATGACGCTTAATGGCCTCATCACTTTTTTGAAAGCAGTGCACTTGAAACAAGCGTTTGCTTGTCTCGGCATCGTCTTTAAAAGCATATCGACGGCCTGAAATGCCATTTTCCTGGCACCAAACGTAACCTATTGCCTCAACATTGCTTTGAGCTTGATCCAACTCATCTAAATCATTTACAACGCCAAGAAGATCTATAATTGGTTTTGATTGAATGGTTGAAATGGCAGTTGACCCAATGTGATGAGTGGCAATTAGGTTATCGCCAATGGCAAGCTTTAATTGGGCCATTTCATCTTCTGCAATTTCTGGCCAAAAAGGATCATGGGGAACTAGTTGTACTTCAATTGGTTTCGGCATTTGCTATTCGCTCGCTCAATAAATTGAATATTCATCCCTTATATTCAAATTTAATATTTAAGTTCAACTAATTTATTTATGAGAAGAGATATATTAAACGTTTTTTTAAACAAGGTTCAATTTAGAAGGTCTTTCTATAAAAATTATCCTGAGTAGGGTAATTCAGTATTATCTCATCGGCTCACTTTTGCTCCTTCATTAATGATTTTAGTTTCAGCATGATAATAATTATGGGCCCACATAATTAGATTACTGCAGATGATATAGAAAACCACTCCACCGATGAGTGCTTTAATCATTGTTGTCCCAATTTTCTTTATTTTCTCTTTATTCATTCCCCATACTCAACTTTCTCACAGCTAAAGTTTTCATTCATCTTA
>JAEPQF010000192.1 GCA_017640685.1 Hyphomicrobiales bacterium | reverse complement strand
TCGCAGCGCCCCAAATCGCTAAACAAACAAGCCAATTACACAACATACCTCTGGCAATTAACTCAGCGGCTGTTCCTGACATTTTTTTATAAGCAATCAGGTGTAAAAGTCCGTCACCTGCCTCTTGAAGAACCACTCCCCCCCCGCCGATGATGAATAAAATGGCAAGTCCTAAAGATCCGATTAGATTTCCTGCCCAGGTTGTTGCCCAAATTTTTATTGCATCAATTGTGCTACAGGCTTTTGTCAATCTACCTATTGAGGCATACATTGTGTGACCAGTGAAAAGATCTGCTCCTGCGAACACAATCAAAGTCAGAGCAATGCCAAAACTAGCCCCCATCACTAGGTTTCGAATGGATGGATCGACAACTTGTCCAACTGAGAAAATGAGTAAAATACCAATGCCAACATAAGCGCCTGCCATTAAACTTGAGATTAAAAACCCGACGGGGTTTTTATGTAAGTTTTCAACTTTCTCTTTTGAGAGATCTGAGAAATAATGCACTGTATCTTTTATTGTCATCATCTAACCTCTCAAGAGTTGGTAGGAAAAAAGAGTTGAAGGTGAAAATTTTTCGTTTCACGACTAAGAAAAAGTGGCGCGCTCCAAAGGACAGCAAGAGCTATTGCAGTATATAAAAATCCGTATCCTAAATCTTGTTGAGCGTTTTCTAGATAGGAGACACAAATTCTAATCGGTGCGTGAATATATATAAACGCAGCTACCCCTAGCATCGAAATTGCCTGGGCCTTTAGAAAACCTTTTAAAATTGGGTGAGCTTGAGCCCAGCCTATTTTCAAAGGTAAACCAATGAGTAGCGGGACCGTTATAAACTTTAGCACTTCCATGTTATTTGAGGATAAAGCTGCATCGATTGATCGGGGCAACATCCAAAATGCAATGGTAAAAATGGCAATTAAAAGTGTTGCGTACCCGCCTTTATTCCATTCGCCTAATCGCAATAATTTCTCATCAACCAAAAGGTAACCAACGCAAATCAATAATGGTAATTGCACCAATATATGTGTGAGTGGGAATTTCTCAAAAGCACCTCTTGAGAATATGCAAAAAGTAAAGATTAGGGATGCTAGTAATAATTTAATTTTATTGTCTATCATGGGAGCATCCGTTCGAGAGTTTTTACCGCTCCTTGCACATCATTACTATCTAGAATAAATGACAAACGCCCTTGCTGATCAATAATGTGCATGGCTGAATTATGGACATAGCCCCCTTCTTCATCAGGAATAACAACAACGCCAAAGGCTTTTAAAAGAGATTTTAAATCCTCAACTCCTGGCCTTGCGATCGTCCATATGTGACCATCTGCGTTATGTCGTTTTGCGTAATAAGATAGCTCATTTAGATTATCTCTTAGAGGATCGAAGCTCACTGAAATTATTCTTACTTTTTCTCTTATTGCCCTTTCTTTAATTTCATTCTGCAAGCGAGAAAGGTAGCCTCCATCAACTTGGCAAATGAACGGGCATGTTGTGTAAATAAACTCTACAACAGTGACATGCCCGCTCGAATTCAGAAGCCTGGTGTGGGCTCCTGACATAGTCTCCAAAGTTATATTAGGCATTACTGGTTTTTGCTTCTCTACTTCTAAACGCCTTGCCCCTTCAGTGGTGAGGGCTTGTAGCCCATCAGTGGTGAACCACAAGATGAAAGAGCCGAGAAGAATAATGACACTATTAACTTTGAAGGCATTCATTTTAATTTATGTCCTACGATAGTTAGAAATACCAACGATATATCTGATTACGAATATTAACGTGCCGACGATGACTAGCAGAGCAAACGCTGTAGCAATACGATCTTGTAACATCCATTCTTCAGCGTGAACGGCCCACCTTCTTGGGACTGACATCGCTCCAGAGATGAGGAACATGAGTGTAAAGCCAATGCCACCAGCAAGATAAATTCCAAAAGCGGTTTTATCGATTGGTTTAAATTCTGATGATTTGGCTTCTTTGATGAGATAAGCCATAAAACCAAAACTCATAGCGATTTCACCAAGTAACAAATAGATATGGAAATGCCCCGGCACCCATTGTGTATTATGCATAATTTTATTCACGGAAATCATGCCATCAATGATTGCTGGCACAACACCTACTGACCAACCTGCAACACCAAGAACCAATAGAGCTGATGCTAGATCCCACTTAATATTAGACCCGCGTAAATATAAGCAGAGAGAGAAAGCGGTGACTGCTAGCAATGGTATTCCTGAAAGGTATGATACCACTTGTCCTAAGATTAATGTCCAAGCTGGCATAACTGTATCTTGTAGCATGTGGTGCGGATAAACGGCCATGACGAACAAGGTAATTGCAGACCACGCAATGGCAAAGACACGCGATGTTTTCCAAGGTTTTCCTGTATATTCAGGAATGATTTCATAAACAGCAACGACGGCCATATAAATAGTTGCGTTAATAAAAACATGTCCGAAAAAGTAGATCATATTTTTAGCAAGGAGTGCATCTACCTCAAATGTCGGCACATATAGATTTATTAAGCTTGATATTAAAACAGCTGCGCCTACGACGATACCAATTGTATTAAAAATTATGGTTGCCATACTAGCTACAATTGCTGGAGGCGGCGCATCGTCTGGGGTGACCTTTCCTGAAATGACAGGCCAGGCTAGAGCGCCTCCAATTCCATCGAATTCAGAAATTAATTTACGCCCGATTTCAAGGTTAATTAAAAGAAAGCCAACTCCGATGAGAATTAAGCCAATGATAAAGGCAGCTGCTGCGCCTGCTTCCCAAGCTCCGCCGGAAATCGCTGGTAATGGGAAAAGAAATGTCCAGCCTGCACCAAATTGCCCTAATGAGATACTGCCTAAAATCAACAATACACCGAATAAAAACAAGGTGAGGAATACAACGAAAACTTCTTTTAAAAGAGATACATAACGACTTACGAAATACCACATGATAGCCGCACCTGTAAGAGCGGCTGCCCCTACCATCCCCGCGCCATGTGCCGTCATGAGCTGATAAAAAATAGCTGCATCTAGTTCAAAAAGTCCGCCTTGCGCTGCTCGCATTACCAAACCGACAGTCATCATCAATAAGAGAACGGCGCCAGCTAACAACATTGTAAATTTAATCAGATTTGAATGAGGTTCATGGGTAGGTTTTATCATTTTTTATTTTCCTTTTTTGCCACAACCTCAAACTCTGTGATCATGTCATGATGGGCAACACCGCAAAACTCTAGGCAGATAACCTTATATTCCCCTTCTTCTTTAAACGTATGTTCGACCTTATTAACGTATCCGGGCATAGCCTGGGTTTGAAATAATAGTTTGCCGTCAGAATTAAGAACACCCATTCCGTGATTTACGTCTGATGTATGGACGTTAAATACAACAGGCTTGTTTAACTCCACTTCTTCTTTGTCAATTTCCCAGTACCACTGGGCCCCTGTTACATTAATGGATTGAACCTCTGAAGCGGTTGACACTGAGTGTGGATACCGCCAGAGCGATGCAAATGTGACTACTATTCCAACAAGGAACATAGCCCATATAATTTTTTTTCTTTTTTC
>JAEPQF010000191.1 GCA_017640685.1 Hyphomicrobiales bacterium | reverse complement strand
GATGGCACAGAAGCTGTATTGCTAGGCGGCGTATTCAAGTCTCTTGAAGCTTCAATCGTGCGTGGTTCTATCTTAGAAACAGGCCTGCGCATTGATGGTCGTGATACAAAAACGGTTCGCCCAATCTTAAGTGAAGTTGGCGTACTACCAAGAACACACGGCTCAGCATTGTTCACCCGTGGTGAAACCCAAGCCATGGTTGTTGCAACACTAGGTACTGGTGAAGATGAGCAATTTGTTGATCGCCTAGAAGGCACAACAAAAGAGCGCTTCTTGCTGCACTATAACTTCCCTCCTTATTCAGTAGGTGAAGTGGGCCGTACAGGCTTTACTGGTCGCCGCGAAATTGGCCACGGCAAGTTGGCATGGCGTGCGATTAACCCAATGCTACCAACAAAAGAAGAGTTCCCTTACACCCTTCGCGTTGTATCAGAAATCACAGAATCAAATGGGTCATCGTCAATGGCAACCGTTTGTGGCACATCACTCTCGTTGATGGACGCAGGTGTTCCTTTGAAAAAACCAGTTGCGGGTATCGCAATGGGTTTGATTAAAGAAGGTGAAGACTTTGCAGTTCTTTCTGACATTCTAGGTGACGAAGATCACTTAGGTGACATGGACTTTAAAGTAGCTGGTACAAAAGACGGTATCACAAGCTTGCAAATGGACATCAAGATCACAGGCATCACCAAAGAGATTATGGAAATCGCTTTGAACCAGGCTCAAGGTGGTCGCTTGCATATTCTGGGTGAAATGAACAAAGCGCTAGATAGCTCTCGTGATGAAGTTGGTGAACATGCACCTCGCATTGAAACGCTAACAATTCCAACGGATAAAATTCGCGAAGTTATTGGTCAAGGTGGTAGTGTCATTCGCTCAATCGTAGAAGAATCAGGCGCTAAAGTTGACATCAATGATGAAGGCGTCATCAAAGTGGCTGCAAGCAATTCAGAAAGCATCAACAAAGCTCTCACCATGATCAAGAGTATCACTGACGAGCCAGAAGAAGGTGCAATCTATAAAGGTAAAGTTGTGAAGATCGTAGACTTCGGTGCTTTTGTGAATTTCTTTGGCGCAAAAGATGGCCTCGTACATATCTCGCAACTCACTAATGAGTTCCGCCCGAAAACAGTGGGTGATGTTGTGAAAGAAGGTCAGGAGATCTTTGTGAAGCTCGTTGGTTTTGATGATCGCGGCAAAGTTCGTCTTTCAATGAAAGTGGTTGATCAGGAAACTGGTGAAGAGATCGTTGAAGATAAAGACGATTAATCGTTATCCGAAATAATATGTATAAAGGCCCTGCAAATTAAATTTGCGGGGCCTTTTTTTATCGGTTTCTTATCTGCGATAAACGTGAATTTAAAGTGCAACACCCTCTGCAAAATAATCAGGTTGAAAAGCTTTTAACGTATCCCCTTGAATAATTTTCTGAGGCCAATCTGGATTAGCAAGAGCTCCTTTCCCAAGAGAGATTAAATCACCATGACCATTTTTTAGAATGCGGGTGGCTTCAGATACAGTCTCTAACCCGCCATTCGCAATCACAGGCAATTGCGTGAGCGAGCTTGCCAATTGAGGCAAACTTTCTCCCCCTCTGGTTAAACAACCATGGTCAAAGCCTTGGCCCTCACTAGCAAAATGAATATAATCTGCTCCAGCTTGTTGAAGGCTTTTAAAAATAACAGCTCCATCATCAACACCGCCAGGCCATAAATAATCAAAGTCATTCACCTTTCCTTGAGACAATCGGATACCAACTATAAACTCACTGGAAACAGCCCATTTTATTTCTTGAAGTATTTCAGAGCTTAAGCGAACACGGTTTAAAAGGTTGCCACCATAACAATCTTCTCGTCTATTGGTGTAATCGGTTAAAAATTGATCAAGAAGATAACCATTAGCAGCATGTACCTCAACTCCGTCAAAACCGATTTGCTCTGCACGTTTGGCGGTTTCAATAAAACCAAGTTTAACTGTTTTAATTTCCTCTAAGTTCATAGCATGTGGTTTAGGGAACGCACCCTGCTTCTGACTATAACCAGGGAGCATAGCTCTAAGAGGTTGAACATCAGAAGCACTACGAGTATCGCTTAAATGTTGAGAAAGGGCACCTGCATGCATGAGCTGAAGAATAATTGAGCTACCTGATTTTTTGACTTTATCCACTAAGTGGTGCCAACCATCTAGCTGAGCGTCATTTATTAAACCTGGTTGATTGGGATAAGCTTGAGAATAACTATGGTCAGTATAAGTACCCTCAGTAATAATGAGAGAAAATTCACCTTCAGCGAACCTTTTATAATACTCAATCATAGATGCAGTCGGTACACCATTTCCCTTTGTGCTTACCCGGCTCATGGGGGCAACAACAGCTCTATTTTTGAGGCATAAATGTTTAAGCTGAAAGGGTGATAAAATCATATTTGATGTTTCTAACATTAGTGCTCCTTCATTTCTAAAAAGTCGCCTAATCATATTCAAAACATAACAAGTTGATAAGAATGCACATTTTTGTAGTATATAAACAAAATTAATCCTATATCGATTTGATATAAATATTGAAAACCGAAAAAAAAGAAAAATGTCCATGAGCAAGTCAAAACCGATCCCCGATGATATTTGTCCAACAGAAACGGCCTTGAGTGTTATGGGAGGGAAATGGAAAGGGATGATTTTGTTTTATCTCTCTGATGGAACCAAAAGATATAATGAGTTAAAGCGTTTAATCCCAGATATCACTCAAAGAATGCTAACCAAACAATTACGCGACCTGGAAACAGATGGGATTATTCACCGTGAAGTTTATCCCGTTGTTCCACCAAAGGTAGAATATTCACTGACAGAAAGCGGGAAAAAACTAAAACCAATCATTAGTGCATTAAGAGATTGGGGAGAGGGTTATCTGAAGGAGAAAAATGAAACATCAGAATTGAAAAGCAATATAAATAAAAGTTAGGTTCTTGAGCGCTAAGAATTAAGCATTGTTTTTTATTTCTTACAGTAGTATTTATAAAGAAAATTTTATTATATAATTAGTAATGGAATTGGAATGATAAACAATATTGATAGAAAAAGCAATAAAGGAGGCAGATGTAGAAATAATATTAAAATTATATTGTCAATCTTACTTCCTTTTGTAATTGGATTGATTAACATAGGAATGGCATATTACAATATATCAATTCTTAAATTCATTGGCTTCGGAGAGTCTGCTGTACGTTCTCTTTTCATAACATTCCTAATAGAATTATTTCCTAGTATTATCTTAATTTTCTCCTTAAAAAACGTTCCAATTTGGATAAAGTTGCTATCAATAATATTTGCTTACCCACTTTATTGGATGGCATTGTTATTTATGAATATGGTTTTAGGTTGTGTACTAGGAATGGGATGCTTTTAAAGAGCCAAAAACTCAGGCCGGTCTGGCCAAGCAAACACTAATCTTTGTTCAACAGTTGCAACATCACCAGTGGTGAAAAGTGTGAGAGCCGAGTTAGTATTTTCTATTCTAGCATTTGTATCAGGTTCTAAATAATACGAATGCCGCTTTAAATAATGCTCAAGTGCTTGCGCAACAATACGAGGCTGAGAAAGAACGCGGCACG
>JAEPQF010000190.1 GCA_017640685.1 Hyphomicrobiales bacterium | reverse complement strand
ATTAAACGAAAGCCAATCCCATTGATCCTTATCATTCTTATTGTAAGTAGGCTCATCATTTTTATCAAAATATTTCCCGTCTTCTTTATACTTGCCATCAGCAAGTTTCGAAGCATTACCAGCTACAAAATGAACATCTCTTTCAGCAACTGTAAATTTTTGCACTGTTTCAGTATTAGAGCGAGATACAATCTCCTTAACAGAACCTGCATATCCAACACTGCTTATTGACATCACTAATAATGACACAAGCCCCACCCGAGTAACCATTGTTCTCATCATTTTCTCATTCATCCTCCCAATGAAGTTTTTGATTTTTATAGATTTTAGTTATGATTAATTTTAGAAAAAAAGACCCAGCAACTTCATAGAGTTAGCTGCTGGGTCACACCTTGGTTTATGGAGTAAAACTCAGCGATCTTACGGTAAGGAGAATACCGTTAATTGACCACCAAGGCGGGTATATTTATGCAAGGCAGCATAACCACCCACAGCACCAAGACCGGCGTTCGGATCTGTCAAGCCAGCAGCAAGACCAATACCAGCCCAACCACCAACGCCAGACAGAATAGCAACATATTGCTTACCGCCATGCTTGTAAGTCATCACATTACCAATGATGCCTGATGGGGTGCGGAACTTGTAGAGCTCTTTACCTGTTTTCGCATCAACAGCTTTCAGATAACCTTCAAGTGTGCCGTAGAAAACAACACCACCAGCAGTTGCGAGGGCACCTGACCAAACAGAAAACTGCTCTTTGTTTGACCAAACGATTTTACCCTTCGTAGCGTCCCATGCAATGAAGTTACCCATATGGGTATCACCTTTAGGTGGATACATTGCCAAGGTAGCACCAACATAAGGTTGACCCGGCGTGTAAGTGACGCGGAAAGGTTCATAGTCCATGCAAACATGGTTTGTAGGAACATAGAACAAACCTGTTTTCGGTGAGAATGCAGCAGGTTGCTGGTCTTTTGTCCCCAAAGCTGCTGGGCAGATGTTTTTAGAGTTCACATCTTCACCATTTTGCTCAGTTGAATATTGAGAGACAACCTGTGGGCGACCTGTTTTCATGTCAACATGAGTAGCCCAGTTCACAACAGGGTCAAATTTCTCAGCCACTAGAAGTTCACCAGTTACTCTGTCCATTGTGTAACCAAAACCGTTACGGTCAAAATGAACTAGGATCTTGCGCATTTTACCTTTAATTTTTTGGTTAGCTAAGATCATTTCGTTAACACCGTCATAATCCCACTCATCATGTGGTGTCATTTGATAGAACCACTTAGCCATACCAGTGTCAGCATCACGTGCCATCATAGTCATTGACCAGCGATTATCACCAGGGCGTTGTTTTGGGTTCCATGTAGATGGATTACCTGAACCATAATAGATAAGGTTTGTTTCAGGGTCATATGACAACCAACCCCAAGTACAACCACCACCAATTTTCCACTGGTCACCTTTCCAGGTGTTCGTACCACTGTCTTTACCAACAGGTTTACCTAGGTGTGTTGTTTTCACCGGATCAACCAAGATATCACTATCTGGTCCCATGGAATAAGCACGCCACGCACGTGAACCGTCTTTAAGGTTATAAGCAGTCACATGACAGCGAACACCAAATTCACCACCAGAAATACCAACTAGAACCTTATCTTTCACAACCATCGGCGCAGATGTACCTGTTTCACCAATTTTTGGATTACCATTTTTCGTTTTCCAAAGTTGCTTGCCTGTCTTTGCATCCAGTGCAACCATGTTTGTATCAGCTTGGTGAAGAATAATTTTACCATCACCATAAGCAACACCACGGTTCACCGTATCACAGCACATCACAGGAATAACAGTAGGATCCTGTTTTGGCTCGTAGCGCCAGACGATAGTTCCATCATTTAGATTCAAGGCATAAACATTGTTTGGAAATGGTGTATGAACATACATCATATCACCAATCACCAATGGATTGCCTTCGTGACCACGAAGAACACCAGTAGAAAATGTCCAGGCAACTTTGAGTGTGCCTACATTTGCTGCTGTGATTTCGTTAAGTTTAGAATAACGCGTATTGGCATAGTCGCCTGTTGGCATCGCCCAATTGTTCGCGTCATTTGAGAGTGCCATAAGTTTATCATTCGCTTGCGCCACTGGTGCAATTGAAATGGTCATGGCAACCGCTATTGCTGAAAGCAATAATTTCCTCATATGCGTCCCTTCCCTATTAGTTATAGTTGGCCCCAGAAACAATCCAGGTTCAACTTTTCGAACACAGTCTAGTTTGTGAAATTATGAGAAAATAAGAACGGGAGAGATGTTTTAGAAACTTTAATCTATCAAGCAAATTTATGATTATTATTTTTGAAAAATTAAAGGAGACCAAAACACGACTAGTTCTATTTCCTCCCAATTACAAATCTCAGCTTACACCCTTAACCAAAGACTGCAATCCTCAGAGAATTCTTAAATTTGAATGAGGAAATAACGGCAACAAATAATCAAACATCTATTAACCACAAGGACGTCAATTATGAGAAAAAAACAATGATCGAAGAAATCATCAAACTGAAAGTAAAAAAAAGCCTCGCAGTAAACGAGGCAAAAATTAAAAAATCAAAAAATTAAAATTATTCTTTAAAAACAACGAACTTCGGCTTCTGCCTGAGCCCGGCGCAAAATGTCTACAGCATTTTTATATTGCGCAGCTGTTTTGTAAAGCGCCGATTTTTCGCCAGTTAAACGACGTAAACTTAAAACAGTCTCTGCTCTCTCATAATTAGCATAACTAACAATCGATGAGATAATATCAATACTGCAAGAACATCGCTCTAAAGCTTGTCTTGTTTGCCCATTAGACGCCATACATCCAAAAATATAATCGGCAATCACCACAGTCGGATAAGGGTTGTTTTCTGCAGCTCGCACAGAGCGAACCGACATGAAACTAAGCATAAAAATTACACCTAAAATTCCATAAAACACCCGTCGTTTAAAAGGTCTCATAAATTCTTTTTCTTCCTTATTTTATGAGTGAAGTCTTCAATGACAAACATCGAAAGACTTCAACCATTAAAACAAAATCTTTTAGTCAGATTGAGCAACACCTGTTTGGCGCACACTATCAAAAGTGAGCACCTCTACAACCAATGGTTTTTTCACATCTTTAAGAGAAGTCGCAACATCCGCTTCCTTAGTCAGCAAACTCATACCAGCTCTCTTGATTTTATCTCTAAAATGCTGAGGCACACCACCCACATGTTGCGGCACAACAGACTTAATTTTGCACAAACCACCAGGAATATCTTTTGAAAGCGTAAGCTCATATTTAATCAAAGCGTAATGCACAAGATGATGGCTGTTTTTATCGCCCTTATAAGGTTCAAAGGAAATCACTTGCGCCGGATAATCTTGTCCCTGATAAGAACAAACCGACTTTCCAATTTTTTTAACCTTACCAATCCCATCAATAATTCTGTTTCTCAAATAATTGGCTGTGCCCTTAGCTTTAATTTTGCGAGAAAGGTCCCAGGCATCTTTATTAAAATAAAGGGTAAGCAGAGGATTGGCTGAAACAAATCCAAAGGCTGGATAAGGTCGGTTGTGTTTCCCATTAAAAAAGTTAAACGCAACAGATTTATTTTTATCCCCATCACCTTTTGAAACAACAAGCTCAATTGTATCTTTAAAGTCATCTCCAAACACACCCTTGCGC
>JAEPQF010000018.1 GCA_017640685.1 Hyphomicrobiales bacterium | reverse complement strand
GGATACTCCTCTAAATTGTAACTTCCAGTGTTGACGCAGTTACATCCTCGGTTAAGATCGGCAGCAGAACATAAACAATACTGAGAAGCCCCTGTGGCGGAATTGGTAGACGCGACAGATTCAAAATCTGTTGTCCTCACGGGCGTGCCTGTTCGAGTCAGGCCAGGGGCACCACTTCTCAGTAAAGGGTTCAATGCTTTAAATGAAGCTTTCTGTATAAACCTGAAATTGTGCTATGTTCAAAATTTACGCATCAATGACAAGGCACTGAGGTTTTTTAAGAAATGTACCCCTTGCCAATTGAAGGTCATTTAGATGTTACGGGCATTTGTTAATGACACACGTTGAAGCTTGTTCGGCTAATTCGAAGAGCAAGATAATGCGGGTTTAGGGGGAATGTTAAATGTAAGACCTTTCTGAGCTTTTGCTGAAGGGCCACTGCATTGACGTGAAAGGTATCATGCATAAAGTCAGTTTAAAGCCTCGATTTTTTCATTTTCTAGAAATGCATGTTAAGAGAGCGAGTTCTCTTACATTAGCTTGCCTATTCGCTGCAGTGATAACATGCACAAGTCTTGTAAGCGCTCAAAAGGCCCATGCTGGCCCTGCATTGGTTTTTGATAATGAAAGCAATCAAATTCTTTATGCAGAAGACCCAGACCAACTCTGGCACCCGGCATCTCTTACAAAATTAATGACCGCTTATTTGGTGTTCGAGGCCTTAAAGGCCAAAAAAGTCACCATGGAATCAAAGCTTGTCACGTCTAAAACGGCACGTAAACAACCGCCAAGCAAAATCGGCTTGCCTGTAGGCGCTACAATGTCCTTAAAAAAAGGCATTGAAGTTTTAATCGTAAAATCAGCCAATGATGTAGCCGTCATGATTGCTGAGAAAATTGGTGGCTCTGTCAAAGGCTTTGTCAATAAAATGAACCAGACGGCCAAACGTCTGGATATGAGAAACACAGAATTTTACAATCCTCACGGTCTGCCCCATCCAAATCAGGTGACAACCGCCAGAGACATGGCCATGCTGGCCAAAGCGCTCATTCGTGATTTTCCAGAATATAATCACCTCTTTACACTCGGCTCTGTAAAAGTTGGCAAACGCCGCATGCGCTCTCATAATGATTTGCTGCGCACTTATGATGGCGCAGATGGCATGAAAACAGGCTTTATCTGCGACTCTGGGTTTAACGTTGTGGCCAGTGCTACGAGAGGCGGACGCAGGTTAATCGCAGTTGTTCTTGGCGCTAAATCAACCAAGTCTCGCCGAGAAAGAGCAACAAGCTTACTTGACCATGGGTTCAAAACCTATTGGTGGAAGACATTATTTCCGATCAATCTCGGCTTAAAAGAGATGTCGACGGTGAGTGCATCTCCAGGCAAGATGCGCAAATATGTGTGTAACTATCGCCCGAAGAAAAAGCGCAAATATCGTAAGAAGAAAAAGAAGAAATTAAAAAACGTAAAAAACAAAAAAGCAACGACAAAAAAAGTAGTCAAAAAGAAGCCTGTTAAGAAGAAAAAAGTCGTAAAGAAAAAGGTTGTAAAAAAGACCGTCAAAAAAGGCTCTTAAAACTCAGATCTTTTTGAGAGGTGAAAGTGCCACAATCAGAAGAGATAGATCCATCTGCCATCATCCACTTTTGGCAACAAGCTGGGCCTGAAAAATGGTTTGTCTCTGATCCTGAATTTGACCAGGAAATTAAAGCGCGCTTTAGCCATTTGCCAGACAAAGCTTTAGCGGGCCAATATGATCATTGGAGCGAGCAAGCTCATGAATGCTTAGCTCTGATTTTAATCCTAGATCAATTTCCGAGAAACATTTTTAGAGGCAGCCCAAAAGCGTTTGCATATGATGAGAAAGCGAAAAAAATAGCGAGCCAGATTATCGATCAAGATTTTGATCAAACCTATCAATTGCCTTTAAAACGCTTTCTCTATCTACCCTTTATGCATTCAGAAAAATTGAAAGATCAGCTTTATTGTATAGAGCTCTGTGAAAAAGCCAACGATCCGGATGGCATAAAATTTGGCCAAATCCACCTAGATGTCATCGAAAAATTCAACCGCTTTCCCCATCGCAATAAAGTCTTAGGCCGTCAATCAACCGCTGAAGAAATCCAATTTCTCGAGCAAGGCGGTTTCCAAGCTTAAGTGCTTTAACTGGAAAGCAAAAGAAGTTGAGGCGAATACAAGTCTTGATACCGATCTCAGTGCAATATCTCTTTCAGGTTTCAAATAAATTGAAAGGGCCTTTCCTGCTAGTTTCATTTAACAATTATTTGATGAGAGTATCCTGCAAACAGACGAAAAATTGCTTTGCTTAATTAATCTTTCAGCTAGATTGAAATTTCTATGAATTCTTTAATTTGAAAAGGAATAATATTGTGTCTGATGCCCCTACTAAGAAAGAAGCATACCATCCCCCGAAAGTCTGGAGCTGGGATAGTGAAAATGGTGGTGAATGGGCAAAGACGAACCGTCCAATAGCTGGGTCAACTCACGATGCTTCACTACCGAAAGGGGATCATCCTCTGCAATTATATTCCACTGGTACACCCAATGGGCAGAAGGTTACTATCTTATTAGAAGAATTATTAGAACTTGGTGAAACAAGAGCAGAATATGATGCTCACCTTATCGAAATTAGTAAGGGAGATCAGTTTTCATCAGGATTTGTTGAATTAAACCCAAATTCAAAAATTCCTGCTCTCCTAGACACAGAGACTGGCAGCAGAGTTTTTGAATCAGGTGCGATTCTTCTATATCTATCTGAAAAGTTTGGCCACTTTATTCCAAAAGACCCTCAAAAGCGAGTTGAAGTGATAAATTGGTTGTTCTGGCTGCAAGGTTCAGCTCCTTACCTAGGGGGCGGATTTGGGCACTTCTATTATTATGCACCTGAGAAATTTGAATATCCGATCAATCGCTTCACTATGGAAACGAAGCGTCAGATGGATGTTTTAGATAGAGAATTATCAAAAAATCAGTTTGTTGGTGGAGACACTTACTCTATAGCAGATATGGCTATCTGGCCGTGGTACGGTAATTTGGTTCTTGGTAAAAACTATGATGCCGCTGAATTTCTTCAGACTGAAAGTTACAAAAATTTACTTCGTTGGACAAACGATATTCAAGATCGCCCGGCTGTAGTTCGCGGGCGAAAGGTCAATAGAACCTGGGGTGATTTGTCTGAACAACTGCACGAAAGGCACGATGCATCTGATTTTGAACTGAGAACTCAAGACAAATTAGAAATTAATTCATGAGTCTACGGCCTAGTCAATCATAGTGAGATGCACAATGTAGAGTTTTGCATGCGCCGTACCGAGTAGGCCTATGAGTTTCACAAGTTCCTCTCATGGAATAGCCGTGAGAGGAAACAAGAGCTAACTAGAATCAAAAAATACTTAAAATTTTAATCAAAACTCCCTTCCCAAATTGAGAGAAAGAAAAGAGCCTTGTGTTAAGGTCTTGTAAATGAGCAAAGTCAGTTGCCGTCTTTGGTGTGCATAATACCCAAAGCGAAGCGGTTGTCTTTCATGGCCATAACAATTTAGTAAGGTGTATTTTGACTAACAATAGTAAACCGTCATCTCAAATTTCGGAAAATCTAACAATTTCAGAGCATGAAGTTGCAGAAATGGCCACAGTTCTAGTCGGGAAATATGGCGCGCAAGCCATTAATATAGCAGCGTTTTTCCTAGACGAACATTTAGAGCTTCGCGATCATGAACGAGCCGAAAGCTGGTTAAAGGTGATGACATACCTTGATGTTCAGCATGACCAAACCATAGTTGAAAGCCAACTTAACTAAGGTAAACCTAGAGTTAAAAAGTCCAAAGTGCCCGTTTTGGTAAACCAATCAATTATGAAAATAATAAATAAATAGAGTACTTGTGCATTTCGTGAGTAGTCAGGGGTGTTGTTTTGCAATAGATAGGTAAACTATCAAAAGATGGCTTAGAGTTCTTAGGAACGATGAAGAAATGATTGCTAAGGTAAATACGATCCTAAATCGATTGCGTGGCGACTCTGATGGCTCGGTAAGTGGCAGAAATGCCATTTTAGCGTTCATCATTCGGGTTGGCAGCGCTGGGCTTGCTTACCTTAGCCAAATCTTGCTTGCCCGCTGGATGGGAAGCTATGAATATGGCATTTATGCTTATGTATGGGTGTGGCTGCTGCTTTTGGGCGGCCTCTCAACCATTGGGCTAAACACGGCTGTCATTCGCTTCATTCCTGAATATACAGAGAAAAATCAGCTCGATAAACTGCGCGGCATCATCTTTCAAAGCCGGATCATAACTTTAATTGTCTCAACAGCGCTGATGTGCATCAGCTTGGCATTATTGTTTTTGTTAAAAGATTATGTTGAGAGTTATGTCTTTTTGCCAGCTATATTGGTGCTGTTATGTTTGCCAGCTTACGCCATCACAGATCTGCATGATTCAATGGCACGCGGTTATAGCTGGATGAATATGGCGCTTATCCCGCCATTTCTCTTGCGCCCCATGTTGATTTTATTCGGTATGGCAACAGCATACATGGCAGGTTTGCCTTTAACGGCACTAACAGCTATCTCAGTAGCCGTTGCAGCAACTTGGCTAACTTCAATCATACAAATAGCGTTTCTCCAACCTCGAATTCGAAAAGAAGTTCCTAAAGGTGCCAAGCAAAATGAAACAAAATTCTGGCTTATAACAGCCTTTCCAATTCTTTTAGTTGAGAGCTTTGTGCTGTTCTTGCAAAACACAGATGTGTTGGTGCTCTCGCAATATCACCCTCCTGAAGATATCGCGCAATATTACGCTGCCCTTAAGACCATCAATCTCATCACCTTTGTTCATTTTGCTGTCGCCAATGCTGTGGCCAATCGCTTTTCAGCCTATGAAGCAAGGGGGGATAAAGAGCGCTTAGCTGCCTTCATCCGCCAATCCGTGAAATGGACCTTCTGGCCTTCATTGGGTGCTGCTATTTTGTTGCTGGCAATGGGCAAGCCCTTGCTTTGGCTGTTTGGCCCAGAATTTACAAATGCCTATCCGGTGATGTTTATCCTGGCGGTTGGCTTGGTTATTAAATCTATGTTTGGCCCGGCAGAATATGTGTTGAATATGTTAGGTGAGCAAAAAATATGTGCCGTGCTTTTGTTTCTAACGGCGATGGTCAATCTTGGTTTAAACTTCTTACTTATCCCATATTTCGGCCTAATCGGCGCAGCCAGCGCCACAGCACTCTCTCTCACTCTAGCCGCCATATTGTTTTTCATCGCCATTAAAGTTCGCTTGAAAATCAATATTTTTGCTTTGGGCAGCAAGACTGCGAATTAGAAATTGGTCATAAACTCTCTATGGATTTAAGCGGAGGTTTTTCAATGAATTTTTTGAAAAGACTATGTCTGCTACTTTGTTTGCTATGTGCAGGTTGTTCTGGTCCTGATGCTGAGCAATTTAAAAAAGACAAGCCTCAGCTCTTAAGATACATCGAAAGCTTTTTCAAAAAAGGCCAGCATGACAGCGCTCGTGAACTTATCAATAAATACAAGCGGTTAAAAGACCCGGATTTGCAAAAATGGCAGGTTAAAAATAATAAAGCGCATGTGGTGAAGCTAAAGGCTGAGCTTAACAAACTAAAAGAGCACGATTACGAACGCCGCCATGAAATTTTAGGGCGTTTGATGAGATTGGATGATAATAGCGACCAACATTATGTCGCCCAGCTACAAAACAAAGAAAAATGGAGTGCCTACTTAGCCAAACAAGATGCAAGGTAAAGCGCGGTTGCTAATGGGCAACCTGAAGCGCAGATAAAAAGCGGTTGCTGGTGGGCAACCTAAAGCATAAATGTAAAGAGGCCGTCAGCGCTGTAGACCAGCCCGAACGGAGCGGAGCGAGTACGGATAAGCTGATCCCAAAAAAAGCGCTGCACCTCGTAGCGCCGCAGCTTTGCTGCCATCGCCCGTGAGAGAGAAGAATCTTGATATATGAAGAAGGAGCTCAGCGCCCTTTTCGGGCTGAGCGACATGACGCCAAGGGCGTCCGGCGCGTTGCGCCGCCCCCGCGGAGGTATTTGCGCTTCGGCGCAAATTTACCGTGAGCGAAAAAAGAACGCTATATTTTGGCCCCCAAAATTAGCGTCCAAAATGTTTTATATTCAGATTTCGGGTCATAGACGAGAGCAATGCCAATGTGCTTTGCATCGGGAAGAAGAAGATTTTTGTTATGACCAGGGCTATCTTTCCAGCCTTGCATCACTTCTTTGATCGAAAGTTGTCCGGTGCCAACGTTCTCAGCTGCCAACTGTGGATTATAGCCTGAGCGTTCAACCCGATCCCACGGGTTAGAGCCATCTGATCCATAATGAGAAATTCGATCATGTTTGGCCAAATCAGAGGAATGTTGTTTCGCTGTAGCAGTCAATTTTGGATCAATGGAAACAGAGCCAAGCCCTTTTGATTTGCGATATTGATTAATCAGCTTAACGGCATCATTGGGGTTTAGTCTTACCTTGCTATAGTTGCGATGTTGAAAAGCACCAACAGGGGCTTTGTCATAAGTGCCCTCAGGCAACTTTCCAGCCGCAAGTTCTTTTTTCGAAAGTTTCTCAATACCATCAGATTTTGGCGCATAAAGCTCAGAATTAGCTTCTTTAGCGCTAAAAATACCTTCATTTAGCGGGATGGTAGAACAACCAGAAAGAAATAATACAAATAACATTTGTAAGGATATAAGAGCAGGTCTCATTGCACTAATCCTCCTTACTACAAATTGAATAAAACTTTATCATTTCTGTATATTACAACTTTATTCTTAACAACAAGTTCACGTGTTTCATGGGCAAACCTCAGACATTTACCCAATTCGGGACGAACCCTCTAAAACAAAGCAATTAACTCGCCAAAACGCTATGGCTCAAGACACCTTTTGGTGAATATAGTTAATGAAATATGAAAGGGTAAAAGCTCAACCCTTCAAGATTTATCGCGAAAAACGCAGGACTAACTCTTGTTTCACCCACACTTTCATAAAAAAAAGGGACGGAAATATGACTTTCAGTCGCTAGAAATGCCTGAAAGTTGTTTATGACGTGCCAGTTCTAGGAGAATTGAAATCATCAGGGGAGGAAACAAACTTTAGGCTTAAATCGTCTTTGCAACACAGTACAATAATTAATGATTCGTAAATTCCCTGGTTGTGTAAGTAGGCAACTGAAGGGGGCTAAAAATCACGTGGATGATGCGACGGTGCTTTGTGCCGGTTGCTAGTGACAGTCTAAAGGCACACTAAAAAGTCAACCTAAAACGTAACAAAAAAGCGGGGTTGATGCGACGGTTGCTAGTGGGCAACCGAAGGAGCACTAAAAAAGTGGGCATCTGAAGCACAAGAAACAAAACCTGAAGGAGCACTCGCGACGGTTGCTTGTGGGCAACCTGAAGGAGCCAAAAAATAGCGCGGTTGCTTGTGGGCAACCTAAAGCGCAACTTAAAGAGAGTACAGTCATGCAGCAAAGAGCGGTTATGCTACAAGATGCTCAAACATTAGAAGCTCGTCTTAACACTCACACGATTGAAAATATTGTGCTTTTAAGGCTGGCGTTTGGTGCTGAAGAAGGGGAAACAGAGGTTCAATTGCGCAAGGATTTACATCCCATTGTGATGCATCAAGTCAGCGCAAAAGAATGGCGCTCTGTTTTAGGGCAAATCATTGTTCGCCTTGTTGATTGCGGGCTAATGCGTCCTGTTCGCGCAAACGCTTATATGTGCACTGAAAACAGTCTGCCAAGAATTTTACAGTTTTTAGAGGTTTCTCGTTTACCCAAACTTGCATGGCACGAGATTAGAGACGGGTATTTAACCGCGCTGGCCCTAAATTTAGCCCCCAATGGAAAATTAGCCCAAAGACTTCTCTCAGCAGAAGGACTAAGATGTGCCATTATTATTGATCATTTTGCACTGCCGTTGGATATAGCCACAGCTAGCCTTGAGCAAATTCGTGTCGGTCTTGCAACAGTTGCTGAACGCCGCGGTCTTACAGCTGGCATACGCACCACACCAATCCACGAAAAAAATCTTTCCCATAAAGAGGCCGTGATGATGGGTGCGAAATTATTAAAATCTCGCCATGTCGTTGAAAGTGATGGGGAATTGATGGCGTGCTTAGCCGCAGAGGTTGTTGGCGCCATGAATGAAAGTGCAGGCGAGCTCCGTCAAATGTTATTTCGGCAATTGATTAACAATAAAGAATCAAGTGAAGTGCCCAAAAGGATGACCCCTATTCTAGAAGCCCCGCCGGAATTACCAGAGTTCACACGTGAGGTAAAAGACATTGCTGCGAAAAGTGCCGTTGGATGGCCAGGTAATAAACGCGCATTTATTTCTCATGTCTGGCGCGATTTAAAAGCCAAGTTTCCGCAGTGGAGTTTAAACGAGGAAGAATATAAAGACATGATTTTAAACGCTCAGCGCGCAGGGTTGCTAAGGCTAACCATCGCTGATCTGCGTGATAAATCCAATGTTGAAGATGTTGCGGAAAGTCGCATCGCCTACAAAAATTCCGAATGGCATTTTATTAGGGTGGAAGATGAGAATGAGTAAAGGACACAGCATGACAGTTGCAAGTATGGCTGAAAACGCGATATGGAAGCCAAACGCCCAAACCTTCGAACATTCCATCACGTGGGAAGATGACGTTTGGCGACTAGATCCATTTGACGTGGAAGAGGTGCACAAAACCGCGCGGGTAAAATTCAATGAAATTCTCGATAGCGTGACCTTAGCACCGCATCGTGTACAATCACGTATGATGTTGTTTCACGGCCAATCAGGCGCTGGTAAAACACACCTCATTCGTGCCCTTCGCACATCATCTCATTTAACACGCCGCGCCTATTTCGGTTATGCGCAAATGACACCTGATGTCACCAATTATGCTGACTATTATTTAAGGCGTCTCATTAATGCGCTTGAAAAGCCTTATGACCCAGCTGAATTTGGTGAAAGCGGTTTGGTGCGCATGTCCAATCGTTTGGTGAAAGAAGCTGAACTAATTGAGGACGAACAAGTTGAAGAATTAAGAGAAGGTGAATTTAGCGCCGATGAATTAGGTGAACTCATCACAGATATGGCAGATGACATCGTCTCCTCACATCCCTTTATTGAAGAAGATTTAGACGCTAACCTTGTGCGCGCCCTTTTATATTTACAAAGAAATGACCCACGCATAGACCAACGCGTGCGTCAGTTCCTATATGGCACAGCGCTAACAAAGCGCAGTCATCAAATGGTCCCAGCGTTAGAGATTAAAACATCGCAAGATCGCCCATTTGAACTCATTGAATCTATTGGTAAAATTACATATGCAACGGAAGGGTCCCCGCTTGTATTCTGCATAGACCAAGTTGAAGATCTTCGCTTTTTTGATGATCCTGAAGAGCGCTTTCAAAAAGCCATTCGTGATTTGATCCAAATAGCTAATCGGGTGTCATCATCGATTATTTTGATTTCTTGTCTTGATGATTTCTATTTCCAAATGCGTCAGTTCTTGCCGCAAAGCTTTATTGACCGGATTGAAAAAACAGAGCCCGTCCTTTTAGGCGAAATGTGTAGCGCTGATGAAGCACGGATGATTTTAAATCGCCGTATTAGCCAAGCCTTTCACAAGGCCAAAGGAACATCAACAGATGAAACGCCGCCAAGGGCAGAAGATATTTTTGGTGAAAGTTTCTTCCATGAAGTGGCTGGCCTTCCAACCAGACGATTGCTTGAGGCATCGCAAACAAGATGGTTGGAACTCTCTGGTGAAAAACCTTGCTCAATGGACGAGAAAGAAGCTTCTCAGTTCACACCAGCAAGTCAAACCCCACCATCGGTCCAAACAGGCTCGAACTTAACCAACAAACTCACGCCAGCAACCGTGTCTCCATTAGTAGAGGCCAGAAAAGTTGCTGCTGAAGACCTTAACCAGCTTTGGGAAAAATTCACCTTCGATCATCAGCCAGAAATTCCGGCTGAAGAAGGTGATCTAATGAGCGTGCTAGCAAGCGCGCTTGTTTTGGCCAAAGATGAATGTGATCAAGGCACAGAAATTGAGATAGAACCTATTGGTTGGATTGAAGAAGTTTCCGCTGTTGATGTGATTGTCTCTCATGGCTCTGGTCAAAAAGAAAATTCACGCCTCTTTATGTGTAACCGCTCTAGCCAAGGTGGTGGATTGCGCCGCCAAATGGAGCGGGTTATGGCATCCACTCAAGGGCGCAAACCAGTTGTCTTGCGCGCAAGTGATTTCCCACCAAACGCCAAAAGTTCAACAGCTGTTGCGGTGCGTCAATATCTGCAAAGTGGCGGCAATCGGTTGGTTATTCCCATTTATGAATGGGAACGGATGATCATGGTGAAAGATTTCCGTGAAAAATATCATAAAGACCCGAATATCAAAACCTGGACAAAATCTGTTCGGCCACTCAGAGACTTACCATCTGTTCGTATGTTGCTGGGCCTCTCACACGGTGATGATGGCAGTGCAACCTCAATGCACAACCAGCTAACCGGTGGTGCCGCAGCAGCGCCTAATCTGGAGTTGATTGATACAGTTACTGAAACAGGCCCTATTGCTGAAGCGCAAGAAGCACCAATGTCACCATCGGCAATAGAAACACAGCTCAATGCACAGTTAGAGCAAATTGAAAATGCTGAAGGCTCTGACCTACCAGCCGGTGTCACCAATGGCGTATTGCGTCTTGGCCATGCCATGCGAAACCCAGCAGATTTAGCAAACCTTGAAACCAGCTTGCTCAGACGTCACGCTGCAGTTCTAGGTGGCTCAGGCTCTGGTAAAACAACTCTTGCTTTGTCTCTCATTGAACAGCTGTTGATGCAGGATATCCCTGCTGTTCTTATTGATAGAAAAGGTGACCTTTGCTCTTACGCGAATTCAGATGTGTGGGAAGATGACCCGAACGACACAGAAGAACGCCGTGCTCAAAAAGCTTATTTAAGAGAACATACAGATATAGCCGTTTACACACCTGGTCGCACATCAGGTAGGCCTATTTCAATTACGCTCTTGCCTCAAGGCATGGCAGATTTGCACGATCATGAGCAATTAGAGTTAGCGAATATGTCAGCTGCCGCTTTGGGGGAAATGCTGCACCTTGGTGTCTCACCAACGCACCAGCGTTATAGCGGTATCCTCTCTGTGGCTTTGAAACTGTTAGGTGAGTTTGCCAGAAAAGAAGTGACACTAACAGATCTCATCACCTTTATGGATGAGGAAGAATCCGAGCTCACAGAAGTGATTTCACGGATGGACCCGAACGGCCGCTTGCGGAAAGATTTGGTCGCTCAGTTAGATAGTCTAAGCCACCGAAATTATGCCCTCTTTGATGGAGCAGGCGAATCGATGTCTATGGAAGCATTCTTGGGCAGAGAAAAACATAAAAAACCAGGAAAAACTAAACTTTCCATCATTTACACAGGCTTCTTGGGCGATAATGAAAACATCTTGTTCTGGGTGGCTCAGTTCCTTGGTGAAGCTCTGCGCTTCTGCCAGCGCAACCCATCAGATGTGTTGCAAGCCATGGTGATGTTTGACGAAGCGGATTTATACATCCCGGCAAACTCAAAACCAGCAACGAAAGAGCCATTAGAGAGCTTACTCAAACGCGCTCGCTCTGCCGGCATGGGGCTGATGCTAGCCACGCAAAGTCCGGGCGATCTTGACTATAAATCAAGAGATCAAATCACATCCTGGTTTATTGGTAAGGTGAGAGAAGACACAGCGCTTAGAAAATTGCGCGCAGCTTTCTCAAGTGACAGCGGCATAGACCCAGCTCTTGTTTTGCCGAACCAAACAGTTGGTGAGTTCCACCTCATTCAAGAAGGGGCGGTGAAAGCGATTAAATCACAGCGCTCCCTCATTCAAGCAGATCAGGTGCCGTTCGACAGGATCGAAGAACTGGGCCGCGAAACCCTCGGCAAAGACCCAAGCAGCCAAATCGGCTTCGAGTTTGAATAAAGACAGGTTTAAAGAATAAAAAGGCGGCTAAATCATTAGCCGCCTTTTTAGGATAATTTCGAACTTAAATTTATCAGGCACTCCTTGGCAGAGTTTAACTGCGAGAGAAAAAAGCCTTCAATTAGCACAAAGCGGAAAACGTAGGCCGAACGGCCGTCAGCGCTTTGCGCTGCACTTCGTAGGGCGGTAGCTTTTTTACGGTTGCTAGTGGGCAATCTGAAGTATAGAGAATGCCACTGCCCGTGAGACAAAAAAGACCAAAACATTGAATTCAGCGAAAAAGCTTGTTAAATCAAACTATGGCTGAATGTCCGGGAATATATAAATTATCTGAAATGAAAGATGGCCTCTTGGCGCGCATTCGCGTACCAGGTGGTATCTTATCATCCAAACAAGCCAGAGTGTTAAGCAAAGCAGCAGAAACTTTCGGCAACGGCACAATTGACCTCACCAATCGGGCAAATATTCAACTGCGAGGCATCAAGCCAGATGCTACGAACGAGCTTGTACAAAAACTGTTAAATGAAAAGCTAATCTCGCAATCCGTTGAGCATGACCGATTAAGGAACATCACAATGGACCCATTAGCTGGACTTTGTGATGAATTAATAGATTGTACAGAGATGGTCAAAAGTTTGGATGAAGCTTTTTCGAAATTAGATCATCCAGAACTATACTCACCCAAAATGGCCTTTGTGTTTGATGGCGGCGGAGAAACAAACATCGGCACAACTCCTCATGATTTCGCATTTCTAGCGGTAAAGAATGAAGCAACAAATCATGAAGCAAAGTTTCAAGTAAGCTTAGCCGGGCATTTAACAACGCTCTATTTAAATCCTTCAAATATCATAGATGAGATTATAAAAATTCTCGATCACCTAAAACCATATAATGGATTTTCCAATAATTGTGACATCGCTGAAGATAAATCAAAAAATATCCGCGTTAAAAATTTACTTTCCCAATTGGGCGGGAAACAACTATTGGAAATCATCGCACCGAATAAAGCTATTGAGCTTCTTGAGCAAAACAAAAATAAACAATTGCTACATCCGAAAAACCTAACGAAGCAAAAAGAACAAAATAAAACGGCCATCAATTTGGTCTCCCCAACAGGACGATTGAAATATTTCCAACTTGAAGGCCTGGCTGAATTAGTCGATCGCTATGGAAGTGATGAGCTGCGCTTAACCACATGGCAAGGAATACTTCTCCCCTCAATTGAAGAAGATCATATTGCGGATATTTGGGAAAAGGCTGAAGCTATGGCTCTGCTGACCCAGCAAAGTGAACAGAATTTACAAATCATCTCATGTTCTGGCAGTGAGGGCTGCATTTATGGCGGCTTTGAGACCAAATTAACGGCCCTGAATTTGCGGGATGAACTCTCCGAATTTGCAATACCCAATCCGGTTTCAATTCATTTATCCGCGTGTGAAAAAGGGTGCGCCACACGCAATCCAACTCAATATCTCATCATGCAGAAACGAAACTCTGATAATATCTCTCTTTACACAAACACCAGCCCAAGCACCAAAAAACCTGGCAAAGCCGTAACCAAAGACCAATTAATCTCTGAAATTAAGAAAATGATTTAGTTCGGTCCAATTCTCACCCCTTTTAAGAAAACAAAACTTAAGCTTGCGCTTTCCGCTTCAGAGCTGCATAAGTTGCTTTTTAAAATTTAGTTACAGAATGACACTTCAATGGACTACATAAAAGACGGCGCTGAGATCTATAAGCGCTCATTTGCCACTATTAGAGCTGAATCTGACCTATCTAACATTCCAGCTGACCTTGAAAAAGTTGTTGTGAGGATGATCCATGCCGTTGGAACAACAGATTTACCCAAAGATGTCGGCTTTTCAAAAGATGTGCTGCAAAAGGGAAGAGCTGCGCTAGAAGCTGGCGCCCCTATTTTCTGCGATGCGATGATGGTCGCCAATGGCATCACAAGAGCCCGTTTGCCAGCCAAAAACGAAGTGATTTGCACATTGCACGAAGAGCAAGTACCAGCTCTTGCAAAAGAAATGGGGAATACAAGAACAGCAGCTGCTCTTGATTTATGGAAAGATAAAATTGAAGGGTCTGTGGTGGTTATTGGTAACGCGCCAACAGCCCTGTTTCGTTTGCTAGAACTCTTGGATGAGGGCTGGTCGAAACCAGCTGCCATTTTAGGTTTGCCGGTGGGTTTTATTGGTGCGGCTGAATCAAAAGAAGAATTAAGTTTGAACCCAAGGGGTGTTCCCTTCCTCACTGTTCATGGCAGAAGAGGTGGTTCCGCCATGGCCGTTGCGGCACTAAACGCAATCGCGAAGGAAAAAGAATAAATGAGCGAAGGCGTAAACAACAGCAAAGGCAAACTATTTGGCCTTGGCGTTGGGCCAGGTGACCCTGAACTTGTGACCATGAAAGCCGTAAAGCTCCTGGCCCAGTCAGATGTTGTGGCCTTTCCATCTGCCAAAGCAAGTGGCGGCAATGCCCGCAAAACCGTTGAGCCTTATTTAACCGAAAATCATGAACTCCTGCCCTTAATCTACCCAGTCACAGCTGGACCTGTGGCTGACACAAGTTCTTATCTGCCATTGATGAATAAGTTCTATGATGAAACAGCTGAAGAAATCGCTAGAATTTTAGACAAAGGCAAAAATGTTTCAATTATTTGCGCTGGTGATCCCTTTGTTTTTGGCTCTTACATGTATTGGCACGCGCGCCTTTCAGATCGTTATGATATAACAGTGGTCCCTGGTATTTCTTCTATTCTTGCAGCACCTGTGCAATTAGGCATGCCGCTCTGTCACCGTGAAGATACAGTTTCTATTCTCCCTGCGACATTAAGTGAAGATGAATTAGTCGAGCGCTTAAACCAATGTGGTAGTGCAGTGATAATGAAATTAGGTCGCACCTTTCCAAAAGTTGTCCGTGCATTAGAAAAAGCTAATATTATTGATAATGCTTATTATGTAGAGCGAGCTACAATGGAAAAAGAGCGTATTTTTCCTGTTAAAGATGTACATCCAAATGATGTTGCGTATTTCTCAGTGATCGTTATCCCTTGCGAGAAACCAGTTTAAAAAGGTGAGCTCTGAATTTTCTATGCAAAGAATCGCAATTGTCCTTCTCAATAATAAAGGGACCGAGACAGCCAAACTCATTCAACAACAACTCAAAGACGAAGTCGTCATCTGGGGGCTTGAAGACCGCGTGGACAGCGCCGACAAAAGTTTCAAAGAAACAGGGGCTCATTTAAAAGAGCTTTTTGAAAATGGAATAACCATCATTGGCTTATGCGCTTCTGGCATTTTAATTCGCAGCCTAGCCCCCATTTTAAACAATAAACGCAAAGAACCACCGCTTTTATCTGTCTCTGATGATGGTGCTCTTGTTGTGCCTCTTCTTGGCGGCTTAACCGGCGCCAATGAATTGGCAAAAGAAATCAGCCGGATCACAAGTGGCATCCCCGCAATTACGGCAAGTGGCGCCCGTCATTTTGCTTTGCAATTAGAAGCCCCACCTGAAAACTATGTGTTAGCGAACCCAGAGGATGCCAAACGCATCTCATCAGATATTTTAAATGGCAAAAGTTTGCAATTAGACGGCCATGCAAATTGGTTAGAAGATAGCACTCTCCCTTTCACTTTAGATGGAGAGATAACACTTCGCGTCAGTGTATTCGATGAAACACCGCCAACAAATGGTCTGCTCTATCATCCAAAGTCTATTTTAATTGAAATAGAAAATGAGGAAACAACCCTCGATGATATCGATACAGCCTGCAAAGAATTAGGGATTTCAAAACAAGCAATTGCTGCGATAGCCACCAATAAAACAGGGCCTATGTTTTGCGCAAAAAAATTAGCGTCTCTTTTAAAGGTGCCGGTGCGAATTGTTGAAAATTATTCTGAACTAGCAATTGTTCGCCGTGCCAAAGTAGCAGAAGCAAAAGACCTCTCACTTATTGAACTAAAATCACCGCCAGAAATAAATTATCTCGGCAAAGCTATTGGCAAAGTCACCGTCATAGGCTTAGGGCCAGGTAAAGAAAGCTGGTTAACACCAGAAGTAAAACAAGCTTTAGAACAAGCTGAAATTCTGGTTGGCTATAAAACATATGTCGACATGGTACCAGTTCGTGTTGGTCAACAGCGCCTAGCATCAGATAATCGCGTTGAGTTAGATCGCGCCAAAGATGCATTAGATCTTGCCAATCAAGGGCACAATGTTGTGGTTGTCTCTTCTGGAGATCCCGGTATTTTCGCAATGGCCAGTGCGGTTCTTGAAGCGATTGATAAAAACCCCGTCCGTTGGCAAAATATTGATTTTAAAGTCTGTCCAGGTCTTTCTGCCATGCAAGGAGCCGCCTCCCTAACTGGTGCGCCATTAGGGCATGATTTTGCAGTCATTTCCTTGTCAGATATTCGCAAACCTTTTGATATCATAGAAAAACGCCTCATTGCCTCTGCCAAATCAGACATGGTCATCGCCATTTATAACCCAGCATCAAAAACTCGCCGCGAGCAAGTCTTGCGTATGAAAGAGTTGTTATTAGAGCACAAAGCAGCAGAGACGAATGTTTTACTGGCTAAAAATGTTGGCAGAAAAGGCGAGCAAACCCATTTTACCAGCCTTGCTGAATTAGATACTGATATGATCGATATGCGGACTATGATAATCATTGGCTCCTCAAAAACCAAAATCATCAAAGGACCAAATCAAACTGAATTGCTCTATACACCAAGAGATTATGACTAGGCTTTAAGACTGTGGAAACACATTAAAGTCTAGGGTTTGACTTGACACTTCAATCCATCTGCGCACCATGTTGGATGAAAGTAGTTATGTTTCAGGATGTAAAGTTTTGGTTGATAAAAACAGCACAAAAGAAAAGCTGAAATACGGCTGGACAACAGGGGCATGCGCCACTGCTGCAACCAAAGCTGCGTTTAAAGCTTTGATCACCGGTGTATTTTCAAAAGCTGTTACGATCACGTTGCCAAAAGGGCAAACCCCAACTTTTTCGGTCACCAACACGAAATTAAATGCAGAAAGTGCAAGTGCTGGCATTATCAAAGATGCCGGTGATGACCCAGATGTCACCCATGGTGCCACCATAATTTCAACAGTCAGTTGGAATGATAATCAATCAGGTGTTTTTTTTAAAGCCGGCCCAGGAGTTGGCACCGTGACCAAACCAGGTCTCCCCATTCCTCCAGGTGAACCAGCGATAAACCCTGTGCCTCGAGAACTTATGACAAAGGTCATCGAGGAGTTAGCGAATGAGCACAATGTCAGCCCAGATGTTAACATTGAAATTTCAGTGCCCAATGGAGAGAAGATCGCCAAGAGCACCTGGAATGGACGCTTAGGCATTGTCGGTGGTCTCTCCATTTTAGGAACAACAGGGGTCGTCGTTCCTTATTCTTGCTCAGCCTGGATTCACTCAATCCATCGCGGTATTGATGTGGCAAGAGCGACCAATACAAATCATATTGGTGCCGCTGTTGGCAATATGTCTGAAAAGCTGATTTTGAAAACTCACTCATTAAATGAGACAGATCTTATTGACATGGGTGACTTTGTTGGCGGTATGCTGAAATATTTAAAAAAGAACCCGGTGCCAAAAGTAACAATTGCTGGCGGCTTTGCCAAAATGAGCAAATTAGCAATGGGCGAAATGGACCTTCATTCAAAACGCTCACAAGTCGATAAAGCCTGGCTTGGGTCTCTATTAAATACTTTAGGGGCAACAGACGAAATTGTAGAAAAAGCAAAATCAGCAAACACAGCATTGGAAATTTTAAATGACGCCAAAGCCAATGAGTTAGATATTGGAAATTTAGTCGCAGAGAAAGCCAAACAGATAGTAGACGAAAAACTAACTGATGAAACAATTCAAATAGAGATTTTAATTTGCGATAGATCAGGTCAATTGGTCGGCAGAGCCGCTAATGAGGGGTTTTAAAGATGATCAGTTATGATGAATTTAACGACTATTGCGGCTCACTCCCTCAAACCACCTATGTCGTTCAATGGGGTGGCGCTCATGTTTGGAAAGTGGGAGAGAAGGTCTTTGCCATTGGCGGCTGGAATAAGGGGAATAACTCAGGCATAACGTTTAAATGCTCGGAAATTTCCTATGAAATGCTAAAAGAGCAACCAGGCCTACGCCCCGCCCCCTATTTAGCCTCAAGGGGCATGAAATGGATCCAAATGTATGAGGAACCGGGGTTGAGTAAAGATGAATTATTCTCATATATTGAAGAGAGCTACCATCAGGTCATCCAAAAATTAACGAAGAAAAAAAGAAAAGAATTAGGCTTAGAAGAATAGTTATTTTAACTAGATCTTTAAAAAATCTGGACCTAACAGCTTTTTGGCCCTAGAAGAGCTTAAAAATGACAATTAAGAAGACGTGCAATTTAGAAGAAGGAGCACAGCCCTTTTCGGGCTGAGGGACATGGCAAGCTAGCTTGCCCGGTGCAGTGCGGTTGCTAGTGGGCAACCTGAAGTACTGAAAATCCCGCTCCTCGTAGGTATTTGTGCAGGTTTTAAATATATTCAAAGCAACTGAAGGATAATAGGCCCGGTTGCGTAGTAGGCAACTGGAGGGCCAGAAAAATGGCCCGGTTGCTTTGTGGGCGGTTTCTGGTGGGAAACCTGAAGGCCCATTAAAAAAGGCAACTGAAGGGCCAACTTAAGAATGACTAAAAAAATATTTATTAAAAGCTATGGCTGCCAAATGAATGTGTATGATTCAGAGCGCATGGCTGAATTGATGGATGGTGAAGGCTATGAGCAAACGGACGACATGTCAGATGCTGACATGGTCGTTCTCAATACCTGCCATATTAGAGAAAAAGCGGCTGAAAAAGTTTACTCTGAATTAGGTCGTGTTCGAAAAAATAAAGAAGAGCGCAGCGAAAAAGGCAAAGAGACCATCATTGCCGTGGCCGGTTGTGTAGCACAAGCTGAAGGCGAAGAAATCATCCGCCGTGCGCCTGTGGTTGATATGGTTGTCGGGCCGCAGTCTTATCAGAATTTACCAGAACTATTAGATGAATTTAAAACTGGCAAAAAGCCTGTGATTGAAACTGAGTTCCCTGAAGAAGATAAATTCGGGAAACTACCAGGCATCACAGCGACCTCGCCTTGTTCGTTTGTAACCGTGCAAGAAGGGTGTGATAAGTTCTGCACTTTTTGTGTCGTGCCATATACAAGGGGTGGAGAATTTTCTCGCTCAGCCAAGCAAATCATCGATGACGCAAATCGTCTTGTAGACCAAGGTGTGCATGAGCTCACATTGCTTGGGCAAAATGTAAATGGCTATCATGGTGAAGGTTTGGACGGCAAAGATTGGTCACTCGCAAGGTTACTCGATGAGTTGAGTAAAATTGAGGGCATTGAGCGCCTTCGCTATACAACAAGTCATCCAAGAGATATGGAAGATGATTTAATCCATGCTCACAGGGATAACCCGTTGGTCATGCCTTACCTGCATCTCCCGTTTCAATCTGGTTCAGATAAAATTTTAAAAGATATGAACCGCCGCCACACACGTGAGTTTTACATTGAGCTTGTTGAGCGCATTCGTGAAGGGCAACCAGATTTAGCGCTCTCAACCGATATCATTGTTGGTTTCCCTGGTGAAACAGACAAAGACTTCCAAGACACCATGGATATGGTGGAAACCATTGGTTATGCGAGTGCCTATTCGTTTAAATATAGCCCACGCCCAGGCACACCAGCAGCTGAAATTGAAGAGCAAATTGACGAAGAGGTCAAGAAAGAGCGCCTTGCGATATTGCAAAAACGGCTCACAGAGCAACAAAAATCTTTCAATGAAAGTAAAGTAGGTAGTCAAATGACTGTTTTGCTTGAGAAAATTGGCAGAAATGAAGGCCAGCTCATCGGCCGCTCACCTTACCTTCAATCCGTGCATCTTGAAGCTGAACATGCTAAAATCGGCGATATGGTTGATGTAACAATTAAGTCTGCAACCTTAAATAGCTTGCAAGGCGTCATAAATCCATCATCATAGGTGTGGAATAGTACTAAGAAAATGAAGCGCTTACTATTTGAAGAAGGAGCTCAGCCTTTTTAGGGCTGAGCTAATGTATAGCGTTTTTTTTAGCACCAAATTCTGTAGGTAACAGCGACGGTTGCTTTGCGCCGGTTGCAAGTGGGCAACCTAAAGGCGCACTAAAAGAGGCAACCGAAGGAGCATTAAAAGCGCGGATGCATAGTAGGCATCTGAAGCGCAACTAAAAAAGCGCGGATGCAAAGTGGGCATCTGAAGCGCCACTAAAGAAAGGACACAAGTTTGGGGGCATATACAAAGTCCGGATCGGATAAAAAGGCTAAAAAAACAAATAGCCATTCCCAATCAATGAGCTTTGAAGATAACCGTTTACTCGCAATTTTGCTTGGCGAATTTGATGGCAACCTCGCCATCATCGAAGATCGTCTAAATATAGATGCCTATATTCATGGCAACATACTCACCCTTGAAGGTTCAAAAGAACAATGCGATATGGCCCAAGAAATTCTTGAGCATTTATATAGCCGCATCACAACAGGAGCTGATCTCACACCAGGCGATATTGACGGCGCTATCAGACATGCAGAAAGCGCAGAATTAAGCGAGGAAGTTGAAATGGCGTCCGATCAAAAATCAGAGAACGTGACCAAATCTAACTATGAACCCTTAGATGATGCTCCTAAAAAGGAACGTAAAAAATCTAAAAAAACTGAGAGCAAGGGAAAACAAAAATCTTCCGAAAATGGCCAACCCCAAAATGGACAGGCTCATATCCGCACACGTAAAAAACACATCACCGCAAGAACCCCGCGCCAAAGCCAATATATCAGAGGCATGGAGCAAAGCGATCTGGTCTTTGCTTTTGGCCCTGCTGGCACCGGCAAAACTTATATCGCTGTAGCCGCCGCTGCCGCTGCCTTAGAACAAGGCAAAGTTGAGCGAATTATTCTCTCAAGACCAGCTGTTGAAGCGGGCGAGCGCTTAGGTTTTTTACCGGGCGACATGCGAGAGAAAGTCGACCCGTATTTGCGCCCTCTGTATGATGCGCTCTATGATTGTTTGCCAGCAGAACGAGTTGAAAAAGAGATTGAAAATAACGTTATTGAAATCGCTCCTCTAGCTTTCATGCGAGGACGAACTTTATCAAACAGTTTTGTCATTTTGGATGAAGCGCAAAATTGCACGACAATGCAAATGAAAATGTTTCTCACCCGTTTGGGTGAAGGGTCAAAAATGGTTATCACCGGAGACCCAAGCCAGGTTGATCTTCCAAGGGGTGAGAAATCTGGTTTAATGGATGCGTCTTATCTATTACGCAAAGTAGATGAAATTAAGCAAATCACTTTCCAAGGTGAAGATGTTGTGCGCCGAGATTTGGTTGCAAAGATAGTCAAGGCTTACGATGAAAATGAATAAGGTCAAAGCTCGTGGAACAAGATGATGTCTCAGCCAACGAAGCCCCTGTAATTGAATGGAGTGCTCATAAAGAGGGGCAAGATCTAGAAATTGAACTCATCTTGGAAGACCAAAGGTGGAGCGAAATAGACACGGATTTTACCTTTTTGAAAGAAGCATCTCTATTAGCTCTCAGCCAAGAACCAACAAAATCTGCCCGCTTAGCCATGAAATCACCACATCGTCTTGCTGTCTTGGTGATGAGTGATGATGTGTCCATCAGAAATTTAAACAAAACCTACCGAGGGAGAGATAAAGCAACCAATGTGCTCTCATTTCCGTCAACTGAAAGTCTATTGCCAGGCGAAGAAAATGAGCCAGTTCACATTGGAGATGTGATTTTGGCTTATGATTATGTGTCAGAAGAGGCAAAAAACGAGAAAAAAGCGCTTCAAACGCACCTTTCTCACTTAGTTGTTCATGGAGTGTTACATCTTTTAGGCTATGATCATGAGACAAGTGAAGATGCTGAGGCAATGGAAACACTTGAAATAAAGCTCATGAAACAGCTAGGATTAGAAAATCCGTACGAAGGTGACCCTGTTGTTTGAGTATTGCTTGCGGATGCTTGTAGGCATCTGAAGCGCAAAAAATGCGGATGCTTGTAGGCATCTGAAGCGCAAAAAATGCGGATGCTTGTGGGCATCTGAAGCATAAAAAAGCGGATGCTCGCGGTGGTTTCTAGTGGGAAACTTAAGGAACGCAAAAAAGAGCAACTGAAGAAGCACTAAAATTTCGAAATGATTAGAAACAGATTTTTTAAAAGATAATGACCGACGAAACAGTACCAAGTTCAGAAATCAAGACAGATAGTCATTTAGAGTCTGAAACCTCTGAACCAGGTAAAATTAAACAATTTATCAAGAAAACGATTAAAACGGTTTTCTCTGACACAATGTCGGATGATCTAAGAAACCAGCTTGAGCAAGCTGTTGATTTAGAATCTGGTGAAAGCGATAGTTTCAGCAATCAAGAACGGGTGATGATTGCAAACATCTTACGTTTTGGTAGCCTGCGCGTTGAAGATGTTATGGTGCCAAGAGCAGATATTGAAGCCATTGAGGAAACTGCAAGTTTAAAAGAGTTATTAACACACTTCGAAACAATTGGTCATTCCCGCATCCCCGTTTACCGCGAAACATTAGATGATCCAACAGGCATGGTTCACGTGAAAGATTTACTTTGCTGGATTGCAGAAAATGGTGAAAATTCTAATTCAAAAAAACAAGCAACAGTTGGTTTAAAAGTGATCTCTGGTGGGAGAGAAACAAATGAAGAAATCAAAGCACCAACCTTAGTCAAAGACATCGATCAATTCAGGCTCACTGCGAAAGATTTTATGGTGCAAATTAAAGACGCCAATATTTCACGAGATGTGCTTTATGTCCCGCCTTCAATGCCTGTTGTGAACTTACTTCTTAGAATGCAATCAACAAGAGTGCACTTAGCACTTGTGGTTGATGAATATGGCGGAACAGATGGCCTTGTCTCCATTGAAGATTTAGTTGAGGAAGTTGTTGGTGAAATTGAAGATGAGCACGATGATAATAATGACCGCCTCATGAGTGGTAATCTTGAAACGGGGCTCACCGCTTCAGCTAGAACACCGATTGAAGATTTAGAAGAGAAGATTAATTTAAATCTGTTTGGTGAAGAAGAGCGTGATGATGACATCGATACATTAGGTGGTCTTGTTTTCTCTCTCGTAGGCCGTGTACCGGTTCGAGGTGAAATCATAACTCATCCGGTTGGGTTGGAAATTGAAGTCCTAAGTGCTGATCCAAGACGCATTAAAACTCTAAAGATTTCTATTAAAAAATAAGCCTTTAAAAGTAGTTTTTCATTAAGCGGAGCCGAAGCTTCATGTTGAATAAATATGCTCATAAATTGATGAGCTTAAATAAAATCATGAGCCAACTCCCTAAAAAACAAAAATATCTTTTAGCTTTTCTGCTTGGTATTTTCTCAACCTTGGCCATGCCACCAATTTCTTTTTGGCCAATCCTTTTTATTACATTCCCGATACTCATTTGGTTGGTTGATGGCACTGTGTTTGCTGAAAACAAAGCACTAGGTGAGAGCAAAATAAAATTTAATAAATCACAATTAAAGCAAATAGCCATTATTGGCTGGGTATTTGGATTTGGTTATTTCCTAGTTTCACTTTATTGGTTGGGCTCTTCATTTTTGGTCGAGCCAGAAAAATTCGGTTGGGTTTTACCCTTTGCTGTAACCATGCTGCCAGCCTTCTTAGGCCTCTTTTATTCGATACCATTAATGGTCAGCAGTCTGTTTTGGACAACAGGTCCTGAGCGTTTAATCATTTTCAGTCTCAGTATTTTCTGCGCTGATTGGTTGAGAAGTCACATTCTAACCGGCTTCCCATGGAATCTCATTGGCCATAGTTTAACGGGGCAGCTGGAATTTATGCAAAGCATTTCAGTGTTTGGTTTATTTGGTCTAAGTGCCATCGCAGCTTTGATATTCTCAACGCCAGCTCTTTTTGCATCTCCTCTAGACGACGCTAAAAAAACAGCTGAAATTCAAACACATTTCTCAATAAGTAAAATTTTGCCGTTAGCATTTTCAGCTCTTGTTTTAATCGGGATGTATGGCTTTGGTGTCCTAAGAATTGAAAGTGAAGGGCCAACCAAGTTTTTAAAAGAATATGAACTGGTCTTGGTTCAACCAAATATCTCTCAAAAAGACAAAGTCGATTTAAAAAAACGCCCAGCGGCTCTTTTAAAAACAATAGAGCTAACAGAAACTTTGCCAGAACTAGATAAAAATAAATTTGAGCAAAGATTAATCATCTGGCCAGAAACAGCCATTCCGTTTGCATTAAACAGAAGCCCTACAATTTTAAAAAGATTAGATGAAATGTTGGCAGAGAGGAGCACACTCATTTCAGGTGCGTTCCATGTTGAAAATAACCAAGATTTAAATTCAACCAGTAATTACCAAGTCTATAATAGTTTGTTCGTCGTTAATGATAGAGGTGAGATTGAAAGTCTGTATGATAAAAATCATCTTGTTCCTTTCGGTGAATACCTCCCCTTTCCCCAACTTTTTAAATGGCTTGGTTTAAAAGCCATCGCGGATGAAAGAGGCGGGTTTAAAATCGGCCCTGAACCAAAGCCTGTTCAACTAAAAAAAGCACCTTCATTTCTTCCCTCAATTTGCTACGAAGCTATTTTTCCCTTGCCAGAAAATACAGCGCAACAGGGAGCTAAATGGTTGTTAAACATTTCAAATGATGGGTGGTTCGGCCAAACGGTTGGCCCACATCAGCATCTTCACCAAGTCCGGTTAAGAGCCTTGGAAACAGGCTTGCCAATGGTTAGATCTGTAAATGGTGGTATGTCTGCGATTTTTGATGGTATTGGAAGAGTAGTAAAAAAGACATCTTTAAATAAAACAGAAATAGTAATTTCAAAATTACCTAAAACATCTAAAATTATTAATCTCCCCCTGCCTAAAGAATTATTGAGCTTTTTAGTCTTGCTTACTTTTGGCGTACTAATCAGTACAGAGAAAATTTTGACAAATCGTTCAAAATTCACTAGCAAGCACTAACCAAGATTTAAAAAATCGATAGGTTTCTGGCCCAATTTGGGCTAAAAGTCGATTTCATATATAATATATCAGCATGCAAATTATTTAATGCTAGGCATACTAAATAATCATAACGAACGGCCCTTAAAGGGAGAAAATTATGGATACGATGACGGGTTCCAACAACCAACCAAGAAAACCAAATCCTATTGATATCCATGTTGGTGGGCGCATTCGCTTGCGCAGAATGATGAGCGGCCTTAGTCAAGAACGGTTAGGTGAGCAAATGGGCCTAACCTTCCAACAAATCCAAAAATATGAAAAAGGCGCAAACCGGGTTGGCGCAAGCCGTCTATTCCAACTGGCAAAAGTCCTTGAAGTTCCAATTTCTTACTTTTTCGATGATCTTGAAACAGAAAACTCAGGTGACATGCAAGTCGGGTTTGCCGAGGAAAAGTCTCAGGATTTTGTTCTCGAATTTCTGAATTCACGGGAAGGACTGGAATTAAACCGTGCATTCGTAAAAATTCAAGATCCTCAAGTCCGTCGCCGTGTCATAGACCTCATCAGAAGTTTATCGGAAGAAGCAAGCAGTACGAATGATGAGTAGTTTCAGATAATTTGCTAGAAATCACTTGACCGATACCCCACCTTTCTGCAAAAAGTCCCCACTAAGTTTAAATATTCAATCAAAGTTAATCTTTTTTCCATTTTGGGGAGTGAAAACGTGACGCGTCAAAGCTATTTATTCACAAGCGAATCTGTATCTGAAGGCCATCCAGATAAAGTATGTGATCGTATTTCAGATGCCATCGTAGATACTTATCTTGCTGTTGATCCTGATAGCCGCGTTGCTGTTGAAACGTTAACAACGACAAATAAAGTCGTGCTTGCAGGTGAAGTTCGCTGTGCCGGTAGCGTAACAAAAGACCAATTAATCGAAGTCGCGCGCAGAGCCATTAAAGACATTGGCTATGAACAAGACGGTTTCCATCATGCAACAGCAGATATTGATTGCGTTGTGCATGAGCAATCAGTGGATATCGCACAAGGTGTTGATGCTGATGGTAATAAAGATGAAGGCGCTGGTGACCAGGGCATTATGTTTGGTTATGCATGCCGTGAAACAGATGTGCTTATGCCAGCTCCAATCCACTTTTCACATCAAATTTTGAAAAACATGGCAAAAGCACGACATGATGGCTCATGCCCAGAATTTGGCCCAGATGCAAAAAGCCAAGTAACTTTGGCCTATGAAAACGGTGTACCAGTAAAAGCTACATCAGTCGTTGTTTCAACGCAGCATAGCGAAGGAACAGATCAAGCTGAACTTCGTGAAAAAGTGCGTGGATTTATCGAAGATGTCCTACCTGAAGGTTGGATGTGCCCAGATGAAGAGCTTTATGTTAACCCAACTGGCCGGTTTGTAATCGGTGGACCAGATGGTGACGCAGGTTTAACTGGCCGTAAAATCATTGTTGATACATATGGCGGTGCAGCACCTCACGGCGGCGGCGCGTTCTCTGGAAAAGATTCAACCAAAGTTGACCGCTCAGCTGCCTATGCGTCACGTTATCTTGCGAAAAACGTTGTCGCTGCTGAACTTGCTGATAAATGCACATTACAACTTTCATATGCGATTGGTGTGTCAAAACCATTGTCAATCTATGTTGATTTACATGGCACAGGAAATGTAGACGAAGCCAAACTAGAAGCAGCGTTAATGGAAGTTATGGATTTAAGTCCACGTGGCATTCGTGAGCATCTAGGTCTACAAAAGCCAATTTTTGAGCGCACAGCAGCTTATGGTCACTTTGGTCGGACACCAGATGCAGATGGCGGCTTCTCATGGGAGCGCACTGATCTTGTCGACCAATTGAAAAGCGCAGTAAGTTAAGCAGTTAGCTAATTGAATAATCATTCCACCACTTTGCTTCATCTCAAAGTGGTGGAATAACTGATACAACCCACCTCCGGCAAATAACATGGCTGAAGATCTCACTAAAAAAAGTTACATTTTCGGTCGCCAAAAATGCAAAAAACTAAGTGCCAGACAACAAAACTTAGTTGAAACTCTCCTGCCGAAACTGAAAATTAATCCTGAAACTCCATTTGAAGCAGATAGCCTAAGCCAATGCGACAAAGAGCTTTGGCTCGAAATTGGCTTTGGCGGCGGTGAACATCTAAGCGCAACAGCCAAGGTTAATCCTGATATTCAGTTCATTGGTTGCGAGCCCTTTTTAAACGGCATTGCAAAATTACTAGTGGCGATAGAGGGTGAAAATTTAGAAAATATCCGTATATTCGACCATGATGCCCGCAAAATAATTAATTGGCTGCCAGCTCAAAGTTTGAGCCGAATTTATTTGCTCTACCCTGATCCTTGGCCAAAGAAACGTCACCGCAAACGCCGGTTTGTGACAGCTGAAACGCTCAAAATGTTAGCCCGCGTCTTAAAACCGGGAGCAGATTTTATTATTGCTTCAGATATAGGAGATTACATTCGAACTTCCCTGAGTGCGATTGAGCAAAGCAAAGATTTCGTCTGGTCACCCCAATCGAGAAAAGATTGGCGAACGCCCCCTGAAGGTTGGCCAAGCACAAGATATGAGCAAAAAGCGCTTCGTGAGGGCCGTTATCCAACTTATTTAAAAGTGAAACGCACCGGATAAACATAAACAGCGCAAATCTATCAATTTTGAGTGTGCAGAGAGGCATTTATAGGCAACAACCTGTTGAATTTATCTAATAAAGCCAAAATCAAAGGCTTTAAAAGTGCCACGAAATCTCTCAAAACGATAAAAAACTTGCGATTTTCCCAATAAAGCACTATATATCTATCAACTCATGATCATGCCTTATTTGATCATCTCTCGTCAGAGTGGGTCCTCGGGTCCGCTCTTTTTGTTTTGATGAATTGAAAAAAAGGGTCATGTGTTTGATAAATGGCGACTAAAACCAATAGATAAATACTAGAAAAACGAAGAAGGAGTTCAGCCCTTTTCAGGCTGAAGGACATGGCAAAGCCCGGCGCAAGCGCCGCCCCTCGGAGGGCCCGCAGCGTAGCAGCGGAATAGCCCGTGAGAGAGAGAAATGCAAACAGAAGATCTGGATAAAAGATTTGTAACAGAAACAGGCCTCGCGGGTGATATTGCCTCGCTTGTAGAGCCTGTGATTACAGATCTTGGCTATTTGCTTGTTCGGGTCATAGTCTCTGGCCGTGATGGCATGACAGTTCAAATCATGGCAGACAAAGCAAACGGTGGATTTGGTGTTAAAGATTGTGAGATAATTTCTAAAGAACTTTCACCTTTTTTAGATAGCCATGACCCCATCCCAGGTAATTATCACCTGGAAGTTTCATCAACTGGTATTGATCGCCCGTTGGTTCGAATGAGAGACTTTCAAAGCTGGTTGGGCTTTGAAGCGAAAATTGAAACAAAACAAGCAATTGAAGGCCGGAAAAGATTTAAAGGCACAATTGAAGGTTTTGAAGATGATGAGTTGCTTATGAATGTTCGTTTAAATGACGGCGATGAGCCGGTAACACTCGGCTTCAACAAAGCAATGCTCGCAAGTGCGAAACTTGTAATGACAGATGAATTGTTAAAAAGTGCCCAAGAGCGCACTCAATCAGAGCAAGATGGTTAGTTTTATGAATTAATCAAACTGCCACATATTGCGTTCCGCCTAAAAGTGGATACCGGTTTTAGGATTAAGCACGGTTTGTGTGCTTAGGAAACCTAAAGCGCCACTATAAAAAGAACGCTAAGGAAAAGACGGAGAATGAAATGGCTGTAAGCGCCAATCGGTTAGAACTGTTGCAAATCGCAGAAGCAGTAGCCCGTGAGAAGTCGATCAATCGTGAAGTCGTGATTGAAGCTATGGAAGATGCCATACAAAAGGCAGCGAAATCCCGTTATGGCAGTGAAAATGAAATTCAGGCCAAAATTGATCCTGTAACAGGTGAAATCAAACTCTCGCGGTTGCTAGAAGTGGTTGAAACCGTTGTTAATGAAGCAACTGAAATCACCTTAAAAGCAGCAAAACGCGCTCAAAAAGACATTGAAATCGGCCAAGTTCTTGCTGAAGATTTGCCGCCACTGGATTTCGGGCGTGTCGCTGCTCAAAATGCGAAACAAGTGATTGTTCAAAAAGTGCGTGATGCTGAGCGTGAGCGTCAATATGAAGAATATAGAGATCGCATTGGCGAAGTCGCCAACGGCACAGTAAAGCGTGTTGAATATGGCAATGTCGTTGTTGATCTCGGCCGTGCTGAAGCCATTGTCCGCCGAGATGAAAGCTTACCACGTGAAAACTTCCGCTATGGTGATCGTGTTCGTGCCTACATTTATGATGTGCGCCGCGAACAAAGAGGGCCGCAAATTTTCCTCAGCCGGACACGTCCAGAATTTATGGCGAAACTATTTGCCCAGGAAGTTCCTGAAATTTATGACAATATCGTCAATATTAAATCTGTTGCTCGTGATCCTGGTAGCCGCGCGAAAATCGCAGTTCTCAGCCAAGATAGCTCAATCGACCCTGTTGGTGCCTGTGTTGGTATGCGCGGTGCCCGTGTACAAGCGGTTGTAAACGAGCTTCAAGGCGAGAAAATCGACATCATCCCATGGTCACATGACGCAGCCACATTCATTGTGAACGCATTAGCACCAGCTGAAGTTGTTAAAGTGGTCTTGGATGAAGACTTAGAGCGTATTGAAGTTGTTGTACCTGATGATCAATTGAGCTTGGCGATTGGTCGCCGCGGTCAAAATGTTCGCTTAGCGTCTCAATTAACAGGGTGGGAAATTGACATCCTAACTGAACAACAAGAATCAGAACAACGTCAAAAAGAATTTGCGGAAAGAACTGAGAAGTTCATGAAAGCGTTGGACGTTGATGAATTCATCGCCCAATTGCTAGCCTCTGAAGGCTTTACGTCAGTGAACGAAGTTGCCTTTGTTGATCCATCTGAAATTTCTTCAATCGAAGGTTTTGATGAAGACACAGCAGATGAAATCCAAACCCGCGCTCGTGAACATTTAGAGCAAAGAGAAGCTGAGCTTGAAAAGCGCTGTAAAGAACTTGAAATTCAAGATGACATTCGCGAAGTGGAAGGCCTTTCTATCGAAATGCTTGTAGCCCTTGGCGAAAACGACGTGAAATGCGTGGAAGACTTAGCCGAATGCGCAACTGATGATCTTATCGGTTGGAGTGAGCGCAAAGATGGTGACGTCACAAAATATGAAGGCTTCTTGGATGGATTTAATCTACGTAAATTCCAAGCTGAAGAAATGATCATGCAGGCCCGCGTAAAAGCTGGCTGGATCAGCGAAGAAGATCTGAAAAAAGATGAACCTGAAGAGGAAGCAGTAGAAGACGAAGCTGAAACTGAAGAAACAGCGTCCGAAGAAGCTGAAAGTTCAACACCTCTTGAAGATGCTGAAGCCATCTTTAGCGAAAAGGATGATAAGGAAGAATAATAGCGCGGATGCTTTGTGGGCATCTGAAGCGCAAAAAAAGCGCGGTTGCTCGCGGCGGTTTCTGGTGGGAAACCGAAGCCGCATTAAAAAGTGGCATCTGAAGCACGACTAAAAAAACTGCGCGGATTAATATACTACGATTTCTGTAGGCAACAGCGCCGGTTGCTAGTGGGCAACCTAAAGGCGCCTAAAAAAAGTGAGCATAAAAATAGAAAAGGAGAGTAAAGGGCCAGAACGGCGATGTGCACTAACAGGTGAAGTGATGGAAAAAAGCAAATTACTTCGGTTTGTGCTATCGCCTGATAATGTTGTAACACCTGATATAAAAGGCAAACTGCCAGGTCGTGGTGTTTGGGTAACAGCAAAACACAGTTCAATTAAAGAAGCAGTGAAACGAAAAACCTTTCACCGTGGTTTTGCAAAAGACATTAAAGTTGGTCCTGAAATCGAAAAACAGGTAGAAGATTTGTTGGAAAAAGCCGCAATGGGGCGGTTAAAGCTGGCGAATAAATCAGGTCTTGCCATTTATGGGTTCACAAAACTCATGGCAGCCATTGAAAAAGAGAGTATAATAGCCCTATTCCATGCAAGGGAAGCAAGCATGGATACAGCAGAGAAATTGGATTATAAGTTTCGAACAAAATTGGAACAAAGTGGCATTTTGGAACAAGGTGGCCTCAAAAATCCATGTTATTGCTTTAAAACTGAAGAATTGAGTTTGGCTTTTGGCCAGGCTAATGTCATACATGCAGGATTAAAAACGGGTGGCGCATCAATAGCGATGATTGAGGCAACACAGAAATTAATCACTTACAATGACAGCTAATGCCTTCATTTCTAAGGTTTGATAGAACGCTTTGGGCAAAAAAATTTTATATTGAAAAAGATTAAGTGAGAGAGCCCTTTTGATGAAAGTCATCTCTCAAATAGGTTAAAAGCAAAAGTCATTAAGACAAATACTGATCAATGAAAGAAATATTGATCAAAGACATAAATGTCTAAAATGACAGTGGGTCGAAAAGAAAAGAAACGGAATCTGTAAGTGCAGATTCAGGAAATTTGGAATCTATGAGCGAAACAAAAGAAACTGGCAACAAATCATCAGAGCAATCTGGGCGCGGCACATTAAAGTTAAAGCGAACAGTTGATGCCGGTCACGTTCGACAAAATGTAAGCGGTGGTCGGTCGAAATCTGTCGTCGTTGAAAAAAAGAAAAAACGCACACTAACAAAACCTGGAACAACTGCAGATAAATCAGCAAGTAAAAAAGCTGAGGCAGCTCCAAAGGATGCTAAAAAGCCCGTGCAAGCAACGACTAAAAGCTCTGCAAAACCGGGTGCCAATACTGGTGGCCGTTCATCAGGTAAAAAATCTGGTGCGCAAAACAAATCAGCACAAGGTGGTTTGTCTAATCAAGAGCAAGCCGCTCGCTTAAGAGTGCTTGAAGAGGCAAGAGAGCGCCGTGAAGAAGAGGAGCGTATTGCTAAAGAGCAAGCTGATCGCCGCGAACAAGAATCGATCAAGGCAAAAAAAGAACTTGAAGCAAAACGCAAAGCTGAAGAAGAAGCCCTAAAAGCTAAAGAAGCGAAAAAAGAAGCTGAAAAGCAGGCTGAAGAAAAAACGAAAGCCGCACCTAAGAAATCATCAAAGGCGCCATCAGGTAAACCACATCAATCCAAAGCTCAGCCAAAAATCATTAATCCACTTGATTTAGAAGCAGCGAACGCAAAAGCTGAGGCCTCTGGTGCCAAGAGAGTGATTAAACCACGTGAGATTTCGCCTGCTTCAGTTTCTGACGAAGCTAAGAAAAAACAAAATAAAACAGAGCGTAATCGTCGCGGTGAAGGCCGTGTGAAAGGTCGATTAACCATCTCTAACGCGTTGGATGAAAACCAACGTGAGCGTTCACTTGCATCATTAAAACGGAAGCGGGAGCGTGAGAAGAACAAAGCTGCACCTCAAACACCTCGTGAGAAAATTGTACGTGAAGTGACAATTCCTGAAACTGTTACCATTCAGGAATTAGCCAACCGCATGACAGAACGCGGCGTTGACGTGATTAAATTCATGATGCAACAAGGGCAAATGCACAAAATCAATGATTTGATTGACGGCGATACAGCTGAATTAATCGTACAAGAATTTGGGCACATTCCACGCCGTGTATCTGAAGCTGATGTTGAAGAAGGTCTTTATACTACTGAAGTTGATGATGATGAAAACATGGAGCCAAGAGCGCCAGTTGTTACAATCATGGGCCATGTTGACCATGGTAAAACATCTCTTCTCGATGCATTACGCAAAGCTAATGTCGTCTCTGGCGAGGCTGGTGGTATCACACAGCATATTGGTGCTTATCAAGTTGAAACTGAAGATCACCGGAAGGTGACTTTCATTGATACACCTGGTCACGAAGCTTTCACAGCGATGCGTGAGCGCGGTGCAAAAGTAACTGACCTGGTGATCCTTGTTGTGGCGGCTGATGATGGCGTGAAGCAACAAACCATCGAGGCCATTAACCACGCAAAAGCGGCTGAAGTGCCACTGATTGTTGCCATCAATAAAATGGACAAACCAGAGGCCAACCCACAACGTGTACGCACAGATCTACTACAACATGAAGTGATTGTAGAAAGCATGAGCGGTGAAACGCTTGAAGTCGAAGTCTCTGCTAAAACAGGTGATGGCCTAAACGATCTTCTTGAAGCCATCCACATGCAAGCAGAAATCCTTGAGCTTAAGGCCAATCCAGATCGCAGAGCCGAAGGCATTGTGATTGAAGCCCAACTTGAGCGCGGCCGCGGTCCTGTTGGTACAATGCTTGTTCAAAGAGGCACAATTAAAATTGGCCAAATCATTGTTGCGGGTCGAGCATGGGGTAAAGTTCGCGCACTTATCAATGATCATGGTGAAAATGTAGTTGAAGCAGGTCCCTCTGTTCCAGTTGAAGTGCTTGGTTTCAACACAGCACCAGAAGCTGGTGATCAATTTGGCATCGTTGAAAATGAAGCAAGAGCTCGCGAAATTACTGAATACCGCATTAAGAAACGCCGTGATATTCGCGCAGCGGGCGCCGGTTCTGTTCGTACACTCGAGCAGATGATGAACCAGCTTCATGAAGCAGATGTAAAAGAAATTCCTGTATTGATTAAAGGTGACGTGCAAGGCTCTGTTGAAGCCATTGTTGCAGCACTTGAAAAACTAGGAACAGATGAAGTTGTTGCCCGTGTGATCCATAGCGGTGTTGGCGGCATCACAGAATCTGATATCTCGTTAGCTAACGCAAGTAACGCCATCATCTTTGGCTTTAACGTGCGGGCAAACATCCAAGCACGTGCTGCTGCTCAACAACATGGTTTAGAGATCAGATATTACTCAGTGATTTATGATCTGGTTGATGAAGTAAAAGACGCTATGTCAGGGCTTCTTGATCCAACGATTAAAGAGCACTTTATTGGCAACGCTGAAATTTTGGATGTCTTCCACATTTCAAAAGTTGGTAAAGTTGCTGGTTGTCGTGTGACAGAAGGTAAAATGGAACGCGGTGCCGGTGTGCGTCTTATTCGTGAAAATGTTGTTATTCACGAAGGTAAGCTTAGCACGTTGAAACGCTTCAAAGATGAAGTCAATGAAGTGCCAACAGGCCAAGAATGTGGTACAGCATTTGAAAATTATCAAGATCTGAAAAAAGGCGATATTATCGAAGCATTCCGCATCGAGAAAATCGAGCGCACGCTTTAGCTTGTTACCTAAAAGTGGGTACCGGTTTTAGGAAAATAACAAGCTTAGAAAAAAAGAGCTTGTTACCTAAAAGTGGGCACCGGTTTTTAGGATAGTGCGGATGCTTTGTGGGCATCTAAAGCACAACTAAAAAAACAAGCTTAAACGAAGTGAAATGCTTTAAGGCGGCAAGAAAATGGGATCATCTAAGTCTTCAGACAATAGTGATAGACGCGCAAAAAAAGGACCAAGCCAACGTCAGTTGCGTGTGTCTGAAAACTTGCGTCATGAGCTTTCACAAATTTTCACACGAATAGATATTCGTGATGAAGATTTGCTGGATGTTATCATCACGGTTTCTGAAATTCGCACCAGTCCAGATATGCGCCAGGCAACGGTTTTTGTTATGCCCTTAGGGGGCAAGAATAAAGAGGTTGTTGTTGAAGCTTTGACTAGACACCGCAAATTTTTACGTGGTGAATTATCAAGACGAGTCACACTCAAATATATGCCCGAGCTTCACTTTCGTCTTGATGAAACTTTTGATGAATCAGGTCGCATTTCAGATGTATTAAATTCAAAAAAAGTCGCCCAAGACCTTGGCGAAAAACCTGAAACTGACCCATCAATAGACAATTAAGAAAATAATTTATAGCAAAAGTTCCGAAGGAGGAGCTCAGCCTTGGTCCGGTTGCTGGTGGGGAACTGAAGGACAAAAAAGGCTGAGGGACATGGCGAAACGTCAGTGGAGCCCGGCGCGTTGCGCCGCCCCTCGGAGGCCCAAGCGCGTTTAGCGCTTGGAATAGCCGTGAGAGATAAAAAATGGCACGCAAACGCGGAGAGCGCATACATGGTTGGTTGGTTCTGGATAAACCTCTTGAACTAACCTCAACAAAAGCTGTTGGAATTGTAAGGCGTATTTTTAACGCTCAAAAAGCAGGACATGCCGGCACGTTAGACCCACTGGCAACTGGCATTTTGCCAATCGCAATAGGAGAAGCAACGAAAACTGTCTCTAATGTGATGGAGGGTGGGAAGATTTATGAATTCACCGTTAAATGGGGATCGGAGACCAGCACGGATGATCTTGAAGGTGAAGTCACCTCAACCAGTTTAAAGCGGCCAACCGAAGAAGAAGTAAGAGATGTTCTACCCATTTTTATTGGAACAATCTTGCAAACACCTCCTGCATTTTCAGCTATTAAAATTGATGGAAAACGCGCTTATGACTTGGCAAGAAGCGGTGAAAAAGTCGAAATAAAATCGAGAGAAATCACGATTTATGATCTTTCTATTAAATCTTTCCAAGAAGATGAGGAAATGACATTCACAGCAGAATGCGGCAAAGGCACCTATATTCGCTCACTCGCCCGCGATATTGGTCGTGAATTAGGCTGTTTAGGCCATGTATCAAGGTTAAGACGTATAAAGAGTGGCCCTTTTACGGAAAAAATGTCGATTTCACTGGAAAAACTTGAAGAGTTAAGTCATAGTGCAGCCGCTCGAGACGTATTGTTAGAACAATTATGTCCCATTGAGACCGCGCTGGACGACATCCCGGCGGTGGCCATAAATGAGGATGATGCGGCAAGAGTACGATTAGGGCAAGCCGTCTTGTTAAAGGGACGAGATGCACCAATCATCAAGGGGCCAGCATATGCAATGTCCGGATCAAATATCGTAGCGTTGGGAGTTGTCTCACAAGGTGAGTTCAAACCAGCGCGTGTTATGAATCTTGGCCAGTAACCCCATTATTAGATTTTAAATATATTTTTTAAGGAGAACACGATGTCGATTAGTCCTGCTCGTAAGCAAGAATTGATCAAAGAATACGCGGTAAAACCTGATGATACAGGGTCACCAGAAGTGCAAGTTGCAATTCTAACAGAGCGTATTACAAACTTAACTGAACATTTCCAAGATCATAAAAAAGACAACCACTCACGCAGAGGCCTACTAAAAATGGTGAGCCAGCGTCGTCGTCTTCTTGATTATGTAAAAGGTAAAAACGAAGAACGCTATCAGGATTTAATTAAGCGCCTCGGTATTCGTCGTTAGAGCGTGTCGCACAAAAGTGGGTACTGGTTTTGTGAAAAGCGCGGTTGCGAGTAGGCAACTGAAGCGCCACTAAAAAGACACGCCCAAACAAAAACTTAGAAGCTGACAATGAATTCATTAAGAAAATTTCAGGTTCTAGAAATCATCGCGAATTGTTTTTCAATATCGTGGATGTGAATTGAGAGGGCATGCTTAAACTTAAGCTTGCCCCTTTCTTTTTAGAAAACAGAAAACTTTGAAAAGAGCAAAAGAGCACTTTTCAAGAAATTTAAGAATTCGAATTTCGGATGCTTAGGGCCGGTTTCAAGTGGGAAACCTGAAGGCCCGTCAAATAATTCATCTGAAGCACATTTTGCGGATGCCTAGTGGGCATCTGAAGCACAAAAAAGCCCTCTAAACGAAATTAATGAGGCACTGCTAAATGGATGGGCCATTTAGTAACTGAACAAAGTTTTAAGGTTCTAATGAGGGAGCCAATAGGACTGTTCAGAAATGTATGAAGAGAAAATATATGTTTGATATACACAGAGAAGAAATTGAATGGGGTGGTCGCACCTTAAAATTAGAAACAGGCAGAATTGCGCGTCAAGCTCATGGTTCCGTCCTTGCGCAATATGGCGAGACATCTGTTCTAGCAACAGTCGTTGCAGCAAAGAGCGTAAAGCCAGGCATTGATTTCTTCCCCCTCACAGTATCGTATCAAGAAAAAGCTTATGCCGCGGGTAAAATTCCTGGTGGTTATTTTAAACGCGAAGGGCGCCCAAGTGAAAAAGAAACACTGGTGTCTCGTCTGATTGACCGGCCAATTCGTCCGTTGTTCGTTGACGGATTTAAAAATGAAACTCAGGTGATCATTACAGTTCTATCTCATGATATGGAAAATGACCCGGATGTCTTAGCCATGGTTGCAGCTTCTGCAGCACTTACAATTTCTGGCGTTCCCTTTATGGGGCCAATTGGTGGCTCACGCGTTGGTTATATTGACGGCGAATATGTCCTCAACCCAACACTAGATCAAATGGAAGAAACATCTCTTGATCTAGTTGTCGCAGGCACATCAGATGCGGTTCTAATGGTAGAATCAGAAGCGCAAGAATTGTCAGAAGACGTCATGCTCAAGGCCGTTAACTTTGGTCATGAAGCTTGTGCACCTGTGATTGATGCAATCATCAACTTGGCAGAAAAAGCGGCTAAAGACCCATGGGATTTGGTTGAAGTTGATAAATCTAAATACCAAGCTGATGTAGAGCGCATCGCAAAGGATGCTTTGATCGCAGCTTATAAATTAGCTGACAAATCAGCCCGTCAAAACGCCATCGCAGAAGTTAAATCTGAAGTGATGACAGAACTGATGCCTGAAGAAGATGATGGCACA
>JAEPQF010000189.1 GCA_017640685.1 Hyphomicrobiales bacterium | reverse complement strand
GATGAATATGCAGATGTTCAAGATGCAATGACGTCATCAGGAACTTATTGGAGCCCAGAGACAACTATCGACTTCGGCAATGGTGATGCATTGATTTTCAAAAGTGTGCATCAATGGCAATTAAGTGCAAACGATTTCGATTTTGTGTAATTCAACTATCTAATGAAAAAGAATGTCATAGGTGTAAAAGCCTATGGCTTTTTTGTGCAGTATTAAATCTCCTTTAAACTCCGGAAATGACACGAGATATGAACGAATTAAAGATCTGAAACTGCATTAATAACTGAAATAGATACTAGAAGGTCATACATCTACCTTTCCCCTAAAATCACCTCCCAATCACCCAAAAACTCAAACAACCGGTTCGAACTTTTTATGATCGCGCCCACCACTTACCATAATGCTGCGGTCTTGAATTACACCTGAGGATTGCTGCTCTTTAGGAGGTTTCTTTCAAATTAATCATAAAGATTATAAATCTTCAGTTAATGCCCCGAGGCAGAAGTAGTCACCCTCTGAATAAGTTATTGCTAAGATTATTCAGATTTAAAATCCAAAGCGGACTAAAATGTTAATAGTAATTTTATTTAGGTATACCAAATTTATCTCATTATTTGCTATAGAGCTGTTATTGGAACTTCTGAGTTCAAACTTACAATCCAAGAGCACTCAACCCAGGGTGATCGTCTGGGCGGCGGCCAAGGGGCCAATGGTATTTTCGCTCCTTCTCGGTAATTGGTAAATCGTTGATTGAGGCGAAACGTTTCTGCATCAGGCCATTATCTGCAAATTCCCAATTTTCATTTCCATAAGAGCGAAACCAGTTGTGACTATCATCATGCCATTCATAAGCGTATCTGACAGCAATTCGGTTATCTTTAAAAGCCCATAATTCTTTGATGAGGCGATAATCAAGTTCCCTGATCCATTTTTGAATGAGGAACTGACGCGCTTCTTCACGATTTGTAACAAAAGTTGAGCGGTTGCGCCATTGAGTGTTTAGCGTATAGGCAAGTGACACTTTATCAGGATCACGTGAATTCCACCCATCCTCTGCCATGCGTATTTTTTGTATAGCAGTTTCTTCTGTAAAGGGCGGCAAAGGAGGGCGTTCTGTCATTTTAAGTGCTCACAAAAATTTCTATATATAATAAGAGAGAAAAAACAAGGCAGAGTGAATTGTCACTCTGCCCTGAGAGGTTGCTTAATTTTAATCTTCCTTCAAGCCAAGTGGAGGAATGCCTTGTTCAGCACCATAATATTTATAAGGCAAGAATTTACCCGACATGGCTATTTTTACGCGATCACCTTTAGGATCAGGCAAGCGCTCCATCTCGAAATCAAAGTCGATAGCAGACATAATACCATCACCAAATTCTTCTTCTATGAGCGCTTTCCAGGCAGGACCATTCACCATAACAAGTTCATAGAAGCGATAAATAAGTGGGTCTGTTGGCGGCATTGGTATGCCGCGCATGGGGACTTCATTAAGCATCCTTTCTTCAGCTGCTGACAACCCAAAGAGCTCAGCTGCAGCTTTTGCCAAAGGCTTTACGAGTTTCATTTGTCCGAGAAGTGCCCCAACAACAAGAACAGGGCTCATACCGCCAATTTCATTGGTAATATATTTCCAGGTCCATCCCTTTTCACGTTTGATATCGAGTATTTTTTCAGTGAGGTCTTCTCTCTTCATAGGTAAGTCTCCAGTTGTAGTAAAAGATTGAGAGTGTTCGTGCGGCGCGCCGCTAATCGTTTTTGTCTTTGTATTCCAATTAAAAATTCGGCTTAATGACATCAGGGGTATCCTTCAGGCATAATGTCTATCAGGTGACCAAATTGAGCCGGGATAGCCCATCTAACCGGCTTTTCTTCTTGGCCATCAATTGCTTGTATAACGACAAATGTGTCGTCTATGTCTCTGTAAGGATAGATGGTGTAATTCCGTTTTCCGCCACTTTTTTTTGTGGTTGGAACAAGTCCAATGAGAAGGTCATTGTTTTTCCGCTCAACTTGTGTGATGTGAAAAATGCGTTGTTGTTTCCCATCAAAATCTTCTGCCCAATAAACGCCAGCTGGTTTTTCTTCTATGCGCAAATAAGGAGGTGAGCTTGCCAAATTTTCATGGATGAAAAGTGTGCTAGCTTCACTTGCCCGCGCATAGCGAAGATGTTTGGGAAAACTAGAGAGAAGTTCACCACCGACTGTCGCGGATAAGTCTTTAGGTAATGATTTGGCTAATGTCTGATCCATAAAACCTCACTCCCCAGCATATTTGCTATGACAATCACGGCGCCAACCATCAAGTGCGTACAAACTATTTTTGGCTTCAGTAAATTTTGCACCTTCAACCTGAATTCTCATGTCATCAAGAAAACTGACAGCACGCTCTATACATGATTTAAAACCGGTAATGGCCTCACTTTTTGCATCACCTTTCGCAAGAGCCTTAACTTTAGTTGGTATGAACTCATTGCCAACTTTTGTGAGCAGTAAACGCATCTCGTTTAAAGTTGAAAGCACCAGTTCTTTTCGTTTCGCATCGTCAATATCACGAAAAAGAACATTCATCAGTGTGCCTAGCCGTGCCATATGTCCTTTTAACGTGGGCAAAATATCAAGTTTGCTATTCAGAGATGCTTCCTTTACTTGAAGAGATCTAGCTTGCTCTGCAGAAACAGTTTGGATCTTAGGGAACATAAAAATAACTCCAAGAACCAGACAGGTTAGGCAATGCGCGTTGTAGCTGCGTCTAAACATTCAGATGTTTCTCCTGAGATTGGATTGACATTAGGCGGGTAGTTCAACTTACCTTCATCTAACGGTGCGTTTGGCACCTCCTTGACATTGCTGGAAATTTCTTTGGAACGTTTCACAAGAAAATCGATAATGTGATTTCTGATTTTGTAATAACCTGGTGAATGAATGATATCAGACCTATCTCGCGGGCGAGGAATGTCGATAACCACAGACTCAGCAATTTGCGCTTTTGGCCCGTTGGTCATTAAAAATATACGGTCAGAAAGTAAGATCGCTTCATCCACATCATGGGTAATCATGAACACAGTTTTGTTGGCTTCTTGCCCCCAAATTTTAATGAGTTCATCTTGAATAGAGCCACGTGTCAGAGCATCAAGTGCCCCAAAAGGTTCATCCATAAGAAGCACATCAGTTTCTAATGCAAAGGCTCTTGCAATCCCCACCCTTTGGCGCATGCCACCAGATAGTTGCTCAGGCTTACGATCAAGGCCGGTGGTGAGACTTGCCATTTTCAAGTATTTATGGGCATGTTCCCTGACTTTTTCTGTTGACCATGTAGGCCATTTCGATTGGACCGCAAACATCACGTTTTTTTCAGCAGAGAGCCATGGAAGAAGAGAGTGATTTTGAAATACAACCGCGCGTTCTAAACCTGGACCAGCAACGACGTCATCATTAACGAAAACACTTCCCCCAGATGCAGGCTCAAGCCCGGCTATAATGTTAAGGATCGTTGATTTACCACACCCAGAGTGACCAATACAGGAGACAAACTCTCCTTGTTCGAGAGTAAAGTTAACATTCTCAAAAACAACATTGTCTGGTTGTCCCCTGGTCGGACTTGGATAGGACTTTCCTAAAAGGTCAGCTTTGACGACAGTTTTCTTATTTTCTTTTGTCATGGGGCTACTCCTTATACTCAACGGCTTGTCCCACTAGTCCAAGAGCAAGATCAAGAATAAAACCAACAATGCCAATGACAAAAATGGCAAAAATCATACTAGC
>JAEPQF010000188.1 GCA_017640685.1 Hyphomicrobiales bacterium | reverse complement strand
ATTATATATAAGATCAAATTTCTTTTTTTTAAGATCTTAGAAGTCGATTTTACCACAGATCCTAACTCACTCAAAATTTAGAATAATTCTAAATAAATTATTTTTTTCCAGCAACAGGATGCTCTAAGTCATCCAAATTCACCAAATCCCAAGCCTGTCCTTTATTTCTATATATGCGCTTATTTAATAAAGGATAATCAGCAACGTCATGATCCAACCTCTGTCCAACAACGATGGCTTTTAACGTCTCATCGCCATCATTCACCAAATGATGAGCCTCTCCACCAGCAGGATATCCAATAAAATCACCTGGACCAACCGTAAAGCTCTCATCACCAATAAAAGCTGTCGCAGACCCTTCTAAAATATAAACGCATTCATCCTCAAAATAATGCTTATGATGCTCTGTAGAAAAACACCCAACGGGCACCTCAATAATATGAAACCCGAGGCCGGTTAACCCCGTTAAATCTCCCAAGGACTTATTAACGCGCTTAGCGTTTTCATTTAAAAAATGCGTCTTCTCCAAACCAGCCATCTCTTCAATTTCTGATTTGGATATGATGTATTTATCTGTTTTTTTCTCTTTTTTTGTCATTAACAGAACCTCACATGAAATAAGTAACTGCTCATAAAAAAAGTGGGCACGTTAGAAATTAAAGTACCCACTTAGAAAACTAATATTATTAAAAACTTCAGCCCAATGTTTTCTTCAACAAGCGATTACGAATTTCATCAAGCTGCTCAAAATTCGTATAACGAATTCTAAGTTCACCATTCTCTCCAGAACCTAGTTTCACTTGAACCTTAAGACCAAGTGAATCAGTCAGCTCTTTTTCAAACGCTTTCGTATCAGCATCTTTCTCACGTCCCTTAGAGGCCTTACCAGCAGAACCCTTTAAACCCGTTTGAACAAGCGCTTCAACATCACGAACACTCAAACCCTTAGAGACAATCTCTTTTACATAGTCTTCAGCATTTTCAACACCAACAAGACACCGCGCATGACCAGCTGAAATATCACCATTACGAACGAAGGCTTGAATATCTTCAGGTAATTTTAAAAGGCGAAGCATGTTAGCTACATGCGAGCGAGATTTACCAATCACACTAGAAAGCTCATCTTGCGTATAACTAAAGCGATCAACCAGTTCTTGATAGCCAAGCGCTTCTTCAACAGCGTTTAGATCAGCACGTTGCACATTCTCAATGATCGCAATTTCAAGCAATTGACGATCTGTCAAATCACGCACAACTACCGGAATTTCAGAAAGCTCAGCTTTTTGAGACGCACGCCACCGGCGCTCACCAGCAACAATTTCAAACCCACCTTCTAAACCATTAGAAGGGCGCACAATAAGAGGTTGCACAAGCCCCTTAGTTCGAATGGAATTCGTTAGATCTTCCAAATCCTCATCAACAAAATCTTTCCGAGGATTCAGGTGCGAAGGACGAACTTGTTCAATGGGAACCACCCGGTGCTCACCTTCTGTTGGTAAAGGCGTTCCTGCTGATGGAGCCACATCTCCAATCAAAGAAGCAATACCTCGACCTAGTCTATTTTTTTGTGGGTTTGCAGACATATAAGCCTCTGCCTTTCTTTTTATTATTTTAAGTCAGTCACTTAAGTGACATAAATCAATAATTTCCCGTAGTCTTAATACGAATTACAAATGTCTCTTAGAGACCTTTAGGGACTTAAGCAGCCATATATTTCTTCTCGCGTTCAATAATCTCAGACGCCAATTTAATATAAGAATGCGCTCCGGAAGATTTATGATCGTAAAGCAAAATCGGTTGTCCAAAACTTGGTGCTTCAGCAATGCGAATATTGCGAGGTATCACAGAGTTATAAACCTTATCTCCAAAGAAGTTTCGCACTTCACTAGCCACTTCGTTTGAAAGATTAGTGCGCCCATCATGCATGGTCAAAACCACACCTTGAATATAAAGATCAGGGTTCACAGCCACCCGAACTTCTTCAATTGAATTGGCCAGTTGAACAATACCTTCAAGCGCGAAAAACTCACACTGAACGGGCACCAAAATAGATTGTGCTGCTGCCATTGAGTTAATGGTGAGGATGTTCAAACTTGGCGGGCAATCAATCAACACATAGCTAATGCGCTCTTCTTTCACCTTCGCTGCTTCTGCAATTTGCAACCGCGAAATTGCCTCACGAAGGCGAAACGCGCGATCAGGCACCCCAGCAAGCTCAGCTTCCAAACCAGCTAAATCTTGCGTTGAAGGAACAACTGAAAGGTTAGGAACCCGCGTTTGTACACAAGCCTGAGTTAAGAGCGCCTCTCGTCGCAATACATCACAAATAGAAACAGAGCGCTGATCTTCATCAACACCAAGTCCCGTACTCGCATTTCCCTGTGGATCAATATCAATAATGATAACGCGCTCACCAACAGCTGCGAGTGCAGTACCTAAATTAATTGCTGTGGTCGTTTTGCCAACACCGCCTTTTTGGTTGGCCAATGCCATAACCCGCACATTCTGCGGCTCATTAGCTGGTGAAGAGATCTGTCCGTTCACCGGAATGCTCCTTTAATCAGGCCGCTATACGTATCTCTTTAAAGTGATCCCCAGTTTTGGGAATAGCGCGGTTGCTGGTAGGCAACTGAAGCGCAATTTAATAAACTCGGTTGCTTCGGCGGGTTTCTATTGGGAAACCTGATGGCCAATCAAAAATTAAACAACTCAAGCGCAACTTTAAAAAGATTCGCAAAAAAATTCTCACGACCTCGGTTTAATATCATTAAGTTTCACTATGCGCCCCAAAGGATCGGTCAAGCTCTCAAAAGTCTCGTGGCTAAAGTGCCAATCCTGTGATGCCTCTTCAATCTCTGCACTAGTGCCTTTTCCTTTAAGAAAGAGGCCCTTTGCCCCCTTTTCAAAAAGAGCCTGTCCAAAAGTCAAAAGAGTATTGAGAGGCTTGAGAGCTCGTGCAGTCACAATATCGATAGAAGAGATGGTACTCTCAATTGCAAAAACTTCAATTCTACAATTATGAATTTCCACATGCGCGCCAGTTTGCCGAGCAACATCCTTTAAAAACGAGCACTTACGAGAATTGGATTCAACCAAATGAACACAGGAACCAGGCACTTCCATCAGCAGAATGCCCAAAACCAACCCAGGAAAGCCCCCACCAGCCCCCATATCGACAATTATTTTCGCCTCATTGAGATGTTTTAGCAGCTGCGCACTATCGGCAAAATGCCGATGCCAAACCTCGGATAAGGTATTTGGCGCTACTAAATTCTGCGCTTTCTGCCACTTGATAAGCAGAGTTTCATAAAGTTCTAACCGCTCAACTGTTTCACGTGAAACATCAAATGCCTCCTGAAACTCCTCAGGCCCCGAAATAATCACTAGCCGCTACTATCCTCTAAATTTTCCTGCTGAAATTTCAGAAGGCTATATCACATATTGAAGCAAGATGTGAATCTTAAGTAACGAATGCTAGTAATCTAAAATCAAAATCGAGGATAAAAATATTGGCTGCTAAGTGCCATAGGAGGAAAAATGTGTTAATCAAACTGTTGGTACATCAATTCGTTAGTATGGATCATCATGTCAGCTATTTCCACTTTAGATTTATCTAAGTTACCCTCACCACTGCAACTAAAGCGCTTACTTCAATCATTGGCATTGCTAGATGCCATCATGTCCCCAGAATGGGAATATCGGTATTACTCGTTTGATGCCCAGTGGTCACCTTCTGAGACGATGGGATCAATGAGAAATGGATCGGGTGACGAATTTTTTG
>JAEPQF010000187.1 GCA_017640685.1 Hyphomicrobiales bacterium | reverse complement strand
AGAAGAGCTAAAGAAGCGAATTTGGTTCACGTTAGGCGCTTTGTTGGTATATCGCCTTGGAACCTATATTCCTATTCCTGGTATTGATCTTGAGCAATTGCGCTCTGTTTTCCAAGGAACTGGCTCAACTGGCGGTACTATTCTTGATCAGTTGAACTTATTTGCTGGTGGTGCAATTTCGCGGATGGCGATTTTTGCGCTTAACATCATGCCTTATATCTCTGCTTCGATTATTATCCAGCTTCTTACTACTGTTTCACCGCATCTTGAACAATTGAAGAAAGAAGGCGAGCAGGGCCGGAAGCAGATTAACCAATATACGCGCTATGGCACTGTTATTTTGGCAACAATCCAGGCTTACGGTATTGCCGTTGGTTTGGAAGGGTCGACCAACAATGTTGTGTTAGATCCTGGGTTGTTCTTTAGAGCGTCTACAGTGATTACACTTGTTGGTGGTACCGTATTCTTGATGTGGCTTGGTGAACAAATCACAGCACGCGGGATTGGTAATGGTATTTCTCTTATTATCTTTGCTGGTATTGTTGCTGAATTGCCGGGGGCCTTAGCGAGTGCGTTCGAGCTTTCACGCCGTGGTACTCTTTCTGTTCCAATTTTGATTGCTCTTCTTGTTGGTATTGTTGCTATTATTGCAGTGATCGTATTCATGGAACGTGCTCAGCGCCGTCTGCTGGTGCAGTATCCAAAACGTCAAATGGGTAACCGTATGGCGCAAGGTGATAATTCTCACCTGCCGTTGAAGCTGAATACAGCTGGTGTTATTCCTCCGATTTTTGCTTCTAGCTTACTTCTTTTACCAGCGACTTTTGCCGCCTTTGGGACGAGTGGAAGCTCTGAATGGTTTGCTCAAATTACAGCGATGCTTGGTCGTGGCCAGCCGCTTTATCTCGCGATTTATGTTGCTTTGATTATTTTCTTTGCATTTTTCTACACAGCGATTGTGTTCAACCCAGAAGAAACAGCCGATAATTTGAAGAAATATGGCGGTTTTATTCCAGGTATCCGCCCGGGGACGAAAACAGCTGAATATATCGATTATGTATTAACTCGAATTACTGTCGTTGGTGCAATTTACTTAGCACTTGTTTGTGTGCTACCTGAATATCTTCAGTCTTACACTGCGGTATCTTTTGCACTTGGTGGCACTTCGCTTCTTATTGTTGTGAGTGTAACAATGGACACTGTTTCACAAGTGCAAAGTCATCTGTTGGCGCACCAATATGAGGGACTGATTAAGAAGTCTAAATTGCGGGGGAGTCGTAGAAGATGAATATAATATTATTAGGCCCACCTGGGGCAGGCAAAGGTACTCAAGCGCGTATTATTGAAAAGGAACGCGGTCTGGTACAACTTTCAACAGGGGACATGCTTCGCGCAGCTGTAGCTGCAGGAACAGAGGTTGGTCTTCGTGCGAAAGAAGTGATGGAAGCTGGTGGGCTTGTTTCAGATGAGATTGTGATCGGTATTATTTCAGATCGTATTGATGAGCCTGATTGTCAAAATGGTTTTATACTTGATGGTTTTCCGCGTACATTACCACAAGCCGCTGCCTTAGAAAAATTACTTGCTTCTAAGGGGAAAAGTTTAAACGCTGTTATTGAAATGCGCGTTGATGATGAAAAGCTTGTTGAGCGCATTACTGGTCGTTTCACATGTGGTGATTGTGGTGAAGGGTATCATGATGTGTTCCGCAAACCTAAGGTGGATGGTGTTTGTGATAATTGTGGCAGCTCTAATTTCAAGCGCCGCGCTGATGATAATGAAGAAACACTTCGTGCAAGATTGTTATCTTATTACAAAGAAACATCGCCTCTGATTGGTTTCTATTTTGCCAAAGAAAACCTGGAATCGATTGATGGTATGGCGGATATGCCTGAAGTGACAAAACAGATTGAGACTATTTTAGCTAGCAAAGCTTCTTAACGCTTTGTTATAATTTTTTGCTTGAAAGAGTGTAAGGGCTTGACGAATTGAGGTTAACCCCTTACAAAAGCTCTTTTTCACGCAATATTTTGTGATTCTATCAGAAAGTGCCCTTTTTGTGCTTTCTGTTTGCTGATTTTTACATGGCTCTTGAGGCTTGTTTTTAAAAATCAGACCATTGGTGTATCGCCAATAAATCTCAAAAACCCGACTTTAGATGGGGGTTGAGGAACAAATAGAAGGTTTTGTTAGGCCATTTTGATCAATCAAGCGCCATGCAAGGGGAAGCTGATTGGTTGAATTTAACTGATAAAATAAAATTTTGTGAAACTTAAAGAGCTGAATTTATTTAGCTCTTGATCAAGGAGAATACTGTGGCTCGTATCGCAGGTGTCAATATACCGACTAATAAGCGCGTTGTGATTGCGCTAACATATATTCACGGAATCGGTGACAAGTTCGCTCGTGAAATTTGTGAAGAAGTTAAAATTCCAATGGAACGCCGCGTGAATGAATTGTCTGACGCGGAAGTTATCCAAATTCGTGAAACGATTGACCGTGATTACATGGTTGAAGGTGATTTGCGTCGTGAAGTTTCCATGAATATTAAGCGCCTGATGGATCTTGGCAGCTATCGTGGACTACGTCATCGTCGTGGTTTACCTGTTCGTGGTCAACGTACGCACACAAACGCCCGTACCCGTAAGGGTCCAGCTAAAGCAATTGCTGGTAAGAAGAAGTAATTTAAGAATCTCATTATTCGCTGGTTACCTTTTTTAAGCTGGTTTGCTTTTGGTAATGTATGCAAGATGATTATTTGAAAGACGAAGTAAATGGCACAAGAGAGAGCACGTGTTCGCAAGCGCGAGAAGAAAAACATCACATCTGGTGTTGCCCATGTGAGCGCAAGTTTTAACAACACGAAAATTACAATTACAGATGCCCAAGGAAATGCGATTTCTTGGAGTTCAGCTGGTATGATGGGCTTTAAAGGGTCTCGTAAATCGACACCTTATGCGGCTCAATTGGCTGCTGAAGATGCTGGTAAGAAAGCTCAAGTGCATGGCATGAAAACTCTTGAAGTTGAAGTTACTGGACCTGGTTCGGGCCGCGAGTCAGCTCTTCGCGCACTTCAATCAATTGGTTTTCAGGTTACAACAATTCGTGATGTAACTCCAATTCCTCATAATGGTTGTCGCCCACGTAAGCGTCGCCGCGTATAATTTTATAAATGCGGAATTGAACTTTCACTTAGATGTTGGTGTGCTTACCGAATTTTAGGTGAAACTAGTCGATTATAATCATCATGTTGATTGTATTTAATCGATCTTAAAATAACTGAGGGTGTCCTTTTAAAAAGGATTAAAAGCATTTTACAGTTTTAACTGTTTGGCGATTACCCATTTTGCGAATAAAGGTGACAAAACGTGATCCAGAAAAATTGGCAAGAACTTATTAAACCAGGTAAGTTAGACATTCAGGGTGGCCGTGATCCAAAGCGCCATGCAACTGCTATTGCTGAGCCGCTTGAGCGTGGTTTTGGTATGACACTTGGCAATGCTATTCGCCGCGTTCTACTTTCATCTCTACGTGGTGCGGCGATTACTTCAGTTCACATTGATAGCGTTTTGCATGAGTTTTCTTCTATCACTGGTGTTCGTGAAGATGTGACAAACATTGTTTTGAACATTAAAGAGATTGCTCTTAAAGCTCATTCTGAAGGCACGAAGCGGATGGTGCTTCAAAAAACTGGCCCAGGTGTTGTACGTGCTGGTGATATTGAAACAGGTTCTGAAATTGAAGTTTTGAACCCTGAGCACGTTATTTGTAACCTTGACGATGGCGCGTCTATTCATATGGAATTCACCGCTGACACTGGCAAGGGTTATGTGCCTGCTGATCGCAACCGTCCTGAAGACG
>JAEPQF010000186.1 GCA_017640685.1 Hyphomicrobiales bacterium | reverse complement strand
GGTTTTGATGCAAGCGGACCAATATTCCCAAGTCCCAAAACAGCAGACCCATTAGAGACAACAGCCACCAAATTCGAACGAGCAGTATATCTCGATGCATTCGCAGGATCTGCCTTAATTTCCAAACAGGCTTCAGCAACCCCAGGAGAATAGGCCCGCGCTAAATCACGTTGGCTGGTCATAGGCGTTGTTGGGCGAATTTCTAATTTCCCAGGTTTGGGAAATTCATGATAATCAAGCGCGGCCTGACGGCCTGTATCGTCTTTTTTATTTAGCTCTTGGTCAGACATTACAATGCCCCTTTTGCTACCATGTTAAATAAATTGAGAAATGAATACGCAAAAGCCTACAACAAATTTGAATATCAAGATTACAGGCAAATTGTTGCACCAATAAATGAAATTGGTGGTGAACAGAGGATTTATCCACCACCAATAACATTTAGCGCCATTCAGATAATCTTCGAGCGTGCACCGATCATCCGAGCGCTAACCGATCCCTTTGCCTTGCATAGTAGTAGTAATTTCATCAAGAATAGCCGGGTCATCAATTGTCGCTGGCATCTTATACTCTTCCTTGTCTGCAATGCTTCGCATTGTTCCACGCAAGATTTTACCAGACCGCGTCTTCGGCAAACGGGCAACAACCATACAAAGTTTAAAAGCTGCAACAGCGCCAATTTTCTCTCGCACCAATTGCACACATTCTTTCTCGATATCTTCAGGTGATTTTTCATGATTAGATTTAAGAACAACAAAGCCACAAGGAAGTTGCCCTTTTAATTTATCAGCAATACCAATCACCGCACATTCACTCACATCTGGATGAGACACAAGCACCTCTTCCATACCCCCAGTTGAGAGGCGATGCCCTGCAACATTAATAATATCGTCCGTGCGCGCCATAATGAAGAGATAACCATCCTCATCCTTCAAACCAGCATCTGATGTTTGGTAAAATCCTGGAAACGCCTCAAGATAAGCTGAGCGGAAGCGCTCTTCAGCATTCCAAAGCGTTGGCAAACACCCCGGAGGCAATGGAAGTTTCACGATGATATTACCAAAGCCACCAGCCGGCACCGGGTTGCCCCCTTCATCAACAATTTGAATATCATAACCAGGCATCGCAACAGTTGGTGAGCCAAGCTTGACTGGCAATTTGCCAAGTCCAACAGGGTTGCCTGCAATCGCCCATCCAGTTTCCGTTTGCCACCAATGGTCAATCACTGGAATTTTCAACAGCTCTTCAGCCCATTCAATCGTATCCGGATCAGCCCGCTCACCTGCCAAGAACAATGTCCGAAGCGAAGAAACATCGTAAGGTTTTAAATATTCTCCTTCATGGTCTTCCTTTTTAATCGCGCGAAGAGCTGTTGGTGCTGTAAACAATGCCGCAACTTTATACTCTTCAACAATGCGCCAAAATGTACCCGCATCTGGCGTGCCAACAGGCTTGCCTTCAAAAACAATCGTCGTCGCACCCTTTAAGAGCGGACCATAAACAATGTAAGAGTGACCAACCACCCAGCCAACATCAGACGCTGCCCAAAAAACTTCATTCGGTTTAATGTCATAAATCGCACCCATTGACCAATTGAGCGCAACCATATGGCCACCATTATCACGAACAACCCCCTTAGGCGTACCAGTGGTGCCAGATGTATAGAGAATATAGAGAGGATCAGTCGCTGCAACAGCCACACATGGCACCACAGAACCAGCCGCTTTATGCGCATTAGTAATGTCTTTATAATCAATGTCACGGCAATCAATCAGATCGCAGCTTTGTTGTTCTCGTTGTAATATAATGCAAGCGTCCGGCTTATTTTTAGAAAGCTCAATTGCTTCATCAAGCAATGGTTTGTAAGCAATCACGCGGTTCGGCTCAATTCCGCAAGACGCTGAAATGATCGCTTTAGGCGCACAATCATCAATGCGAATAGCAAGCTCATTTGCAGCAAATCCACCAAACACAACCGAATGCACAGCCCCTAATCGCGCTGTAGCCAACATTGCAAAAGCCGCTTCTGGCACCATTGGCATATAAATGAGAACCCGGTCCCCTTTCGTCACACCTTGATCTTGCAACGCGGCTGCCAAAGCTTCAACCTCAGATTTTACTTCTGAATATGTGTAAGTCGCTTTTTTGCCAGTCACCGGACTATCATAAATAATCGCAGCTTGTTCCCCGCGCCCAGCTTCAACATGACGATCAACAGCGTTATAACAAGTGTTGCATTCCGCGCCAGCAAACCAGCGACCATAAGTACCTTGGCTCTCATCAAAAACCTTGTCCCAAGGCTTGAACCAACTTAATTCATTGGCCGCATTTGCCCAGAACCCCTCTGGGTCATTCTGCCAGTATTGATAAACTTCTTCATAATTTGAAACGTCATTCATTGGTCTTCCCTCCACGAATACTCATTTATTTTTTAATATTTTTGAAACTATCTATTACGGCGCACACCGCGAATTTGGTTAAGCACACTATTCGCCGCTACAATAACACTCGAACCAGGGCCAAAAATTTCAGCCACGCCAGCATCACGCAAAAAGCCATAATCTTGTTCTGGGATTACACCACCAACAATCACAATAATATCGTCAGCTGACTTAGCTTTTAGGCACTCAATCAATTCCGGCACCAAAGTTTTATGCCCAGCAGCCAGCGAAGAAACCCCAATAACATTCACGCCCGCCTCAATAGCCTTGGTCGCCACTTCTTCTGGCGTTTCAAACATGTCACTTAAGCTGACTTCAAAACCAATGTCAGCAAAAGCCGTTGCTATAATTTTAGCGCCTCTGTCATGGCCATCTTGCCCCATTTTCGCAACAAAAACATGCGGGCGTCTGGTATGTTCATCTTTATAAGCTGCGATCTTACTTTGAATGGCCTGATACTCAGCATCACCTTCATAAGCTTGATCATAAACACCAGAAATCACGCGCGTTAGTGCCTGATGACGACCAAAAGCGCGCTCCATCGCATCTGATATTTCACCAAGACTAGCGCGCGCTTTAGCAGCTGTAACGGCAGCTTCCAGCAAATTGCCTTCACCAGATTGAGCAACTTGTTCAAGATGATCAATCGCCGCTTGAAATGCACCTTCATTGCGAGTAGCACGCATCTGAGTTAAGCGCTTGATCTGTTCCTCGCGCACCTTGGCATTATCAATCTCTAAAATATCAACCGGTGGTTCATCTTCGAGTTGGTATTTATTCACACCAACAATCACATCTTCACCCAGGTCAATCCGCGCTTGGCGTTTAACGGCAGCTTCTTCAATCCGCATTTTCGGCAAGCCTTGCTCAACCGCCTTCGTCATACCACCCAGCGCTTCAACCTCTTCAATCATTTCCCAAGCTTTATCAGCGAGGTCTTTGGTCAAAGCTTCCACGTAATAAGACCCACCAAGCGGGTCCACAACATTGGTCACACCAGTTTCATGCTGTAAGATCAATTGTGTGTTACGCGCAATGCGTGCTGAAAATTCTGTAGGTAATGCAATCGCTTCATCAAAAGAGTTGGTGTGAAGAGATTGTGTGCCACCAAGCACCGCTGCCATAGCTTCAAATGCTGTGCGAACAACATTATTATAAGGGTCTTGCTCCGTAAGAGAGACACCTGATGTCTGACAATGAGTGCGAAGCAATTTAGAGCGCTCAGACTTCGCGCCAAAATCAGTCATAATCCGTGCCCAAAGCTGTCTTGCGGCACGAAGTTTTGCCGCTTCCATAAACACATTCATACCAATGCAGAAAAAGAAAGAAAGGCGCCCCGCAAACGCATCAACGTCAAGCCCCTTACTTGTAGCTGCTCTCACATACTCCATGCCATCAGCAAGGGTGTAAGCAAGCTCTTGCGCC
>JAEPQF010000185.1 GCA_017640685.1 Hyphomicrobiales bacterium | reverse complement strand
GTTGTTTCAGCTGCCGTTATTAGCACTGGTGTTCTTGCTGGTTCTGCTCTTGCAGCTGGCGGTGCTGGTCCTGAAGTGAAGCGTCAGGAATGGAGTTTTGGTGGCTTTACTGGCCAGTATGACAAAGCTCAGCTACAACGTGGCTTTGGCGTTTACAAAGAAGTTTGCGCCTCTTGTCATGGATTGAAATTGCTTTCTTATCGTAACCTTGTGCAAAAAGGTGGTCCTGAGTTTTCTAAGGAACAAGCTTTAGCTATTGCGAAAGAAGCAACAGTAGTCGACGGCGTTAATGAAGATGGTGAGCCAAATGAACGCCCTGGCAAATTGTCAGACCGTTTCCAAGGGCCATTTGCCAATGAGGCTGAAGCTCGCTCTGCGAATAATGGTGCTTACCCACCTGATTTCTCAGTTCTAGCTAAAGCAAGAACCATTCATCGCCATGTGCCATGGTACACAGAGCCTTATTGGTGGGCTTATGACATGGCAACAGCTTATGAAGAAAAAGGTGCTGATTACATCTACGCCTTGCTTACAGGCTATGGTAAGCCACCTAAAGGTGTCGTTCTTGGAGATGGGATGAACTATAATAAATACTTCCCTGGTCATCAAATTGCGATGGCGAACCCTCTGACTGATGATGCTGTTGAATATACAGATGGAACTCCAACCACTGCAGCGCAACACGCTAAAGACGTGACTGCTTTCATGGCGTGGGCGGCTGAACCTCATTTGAATGAGCGCAAAAATATGGGTAAGCGCGTACAGATCTATCTATTGATCTTTGCTCTTCTCTTATTCCTAGCGAAAAAATCTGTTTGGGCTCGTCAAAAACATTAATGATTACTCATTCATGTTTTGAGACATAAATAAAATTTGAAGCCAGCTCTTTTTAGAGCTGGCTTTTTTTATGGACGGCATTGGTATATTTGTGTTTTGGTTTGCTAAAATTTACTTTGATAAGAGGGATCAGCTTAATGGCTCAATCAGTTTTAGGTATTGTTGGTGGTAGTGGCATTTATGAACTTGATGAAATTACAAATGCTGAATGGCGCAAGATAGAAAGCCCTTGGGGTGAGCCTTCTGACGCCATTTTATTTGGTGAGATTGAGGGCTTACCTGTTCGTTTTCTCCCTCGTCATGGACGAGGACATGGACAATCACCATCAAGCATTAATTACCGTGCCAACATCGACGCCTTGAAACGAGCTGGTGTAACCGATTTGGTCTCTGTCTCAGCTTGTGGGTCTCTGCGGGAAGATTGCCCTCCTGGCCATTTTGTTTTGGTTGATCAATTTATTGACCGCACCTTTGCACGAGAGAAAAGTTTTTTCGGCCCGGGCTGTGTGGCTCATGTGGCCATGGGAGACCCAACCAGCCCTCTTTTAAGTGATGCGATTGAAAAGGCTGCGAATGCTCATTCGCTTGCAATTACTCGAGGTGGGACATACTTGGCAATGGAAGGCCCACAATTTTCGACACGCGCAGAGAGTGAGCTTTATCGCTCTTGGGGATGCTCTGTGATTGGCATGACGAACATGCCTGAAGCCAAGCTCGCTCGAGAAGCTGAAATTTGTTACACGAGCCTTGCCATGGTGACCGACTATGATTGTTGGCATGAAGACCACGAACATGTGGATGTGGCTGAGATTATTCGCGTTCTTCAGGATAATGCGGCGCGGGCGAAACAACTTGTTTTACAACTTGCAAAAGACTTCCCTCGCGAACACCCAAAATGTCCTGTTGGTTCTGACACAGCACTTGATGTTGCGATCATCACACCGCCGGATTTACGTGACCCAAAAGTGATGGCAAAACTCGACGCAGTTGCTGGCCGGGTGCTTGGGTAATATTAGGAAAATTTTTCATGTCCAAATGGGTTTTGTTACTTCGTGGGATTAATGTTGGGGGGAAGAATAAACTGCCGATGGCAGATTTAAAATCTCTCCTTACAGCTGAAGGTGCTTTGGATGTTCACACTTATATTCAAAGCGGTAATGCTGTTTTTTCCTCGTCAAACCTCAAGGCTGATTTGTTCTCTCAAAACTTAAGCAAAGCCATTGAAAACTCACATGGCTTTGCTCCTCACTGTGTTTTGTTAAATGCTAAACATTTTGGACTGGCTATACAAAACTGCCCGTTTCCGAAAGAGGACAGTTCAGAGAAAATTTTGCATTTTTACTTTCTATCTGAAGAACCCTCGGAGATAGATGCAAAGAAATTAGATGATCTCAAGATATCTTCGGAGCAGTGGTCATTAGTGGGATCTGTTTTTTACCTTTATACCCCCGATGGATTTGGGCGCTCGAAATTAGCTGCAAAGGCTGAGAAAATATTAGGTGTGCCAGCGACAGTGCGAAATTGGCGCACCGTTCATAAAATTCATGACTTATTGGGAGATTAGTTTTTTTCGTAAGGTTTTCTTCTTATTTCATTTGATTTCTCTGCGAATTTCATCGGTTATTAATTATAAATTTCTTTCTTTTTATTGTTCCCTCTCTCTTCACCCTTTATTGGCACAGCTTTTGTTACGTCAATGCTGAATAATGAAATCTAAATGTATCACAACTCTTTCAATATGAGTTTCTGTTTCATTTTAGATCATTTTGTATTGATTTTATGCATTAGGGTTTAGAAATATGGTTCGCGTTGATGAGACCTATGACCTTGCTGATGATAAGCAAGCTGTGAAAATTCAATCTTCTACAAAGGATACAGATAGAGCTGCGAATAAACTTATTCGTCCCTATCAAGGTATGGTGGCGCTTCCTTCTATTTTGATGGGCTTTGGGGTTGTTTTTAGTTTCATCACAGTTATAACCCTTGGTGCTATGGGCATTATTCCTTTATGGGTTGGGTTGATTTTGAACTGCCTTGTGCTTTATGCCGCTCAAACGCCGCTGCATGAGGCCTGCCATGGTAACATTGCCGGGCGCAACGGATCTCTTATGTGGCTCAATCATTTAATCGGTTATTTATGTGGCTATGTGTTACTGCATGAATATAAAGCCTTTCGTCATTTGCACCTTGCTCACCATAGAGAGACAAATGATGAAGTGCTTGATCCTGATCACTGGGTTAAAGTTGACAATCCTTGGGTGGCTTTTTTTCGCTGTGTCACTATTGTCTTTTATTACAACCATTTCTTTTTCAAGACCGTGATTTTCCAATCTCATGATCCAAAGAAACGAGACCTCGCCTTACATGTGATCACATCATTTTGGGCGCTATATGCGGTTATGTTCTGGCTTGCGATTACCGGATGGTGGGCTGAAGTTTTGATGCTTTGGTTGTTACCGCATTATATCGCTAGCGCTCTGATTATTTATTTCTTTGCCTATTTGGTTCATCAACCTCACAAGGAAACAGAACGTTACAGAGATACAAACCTGTTCCTCTTCAAAGGCTCGCTCTCTAAGTTTATTACCTGGGCTTATTGCTTTCAAAATTATCATTTGATTCACCATCTTTACCCGCGAATTCCGTTTTATCTTTACCCGGATGCGTTTAGAGATGTACGGCCTCTTTTAGAAAAAGAGCATGCTCCGATTACTGAATTTGATGGGTTAGAGGTTAATTTAGGCCAGCAAAAACCCCAAATGTAGTTCCAAAAGCTTTATAGATACTGCTTAATTCGTGAAGTTTACCTGATATTAAGTCAAAATTAATCAGGTAACCTCATTATAATAAGTTGATCTTAATCTTATTCAATCAAATTTAAGAGTATTTGAACTAGACTTATTTTGATTGTTTTTGTTAAGCGGAGCTTTGTGCCTATGTACCTTTCAAGGCTAATTTATTATAGCGTCAATGCTGTGCAGTCTCAGGAAGGCTCATTGCAGCAAGAGCTTAAATCTATTCTCCTTGCCTCCCAGCGCAATAATCCGCCGCTTGGAGTTTCTGGTGCTTTGATCTTTAATTACA
>JAEPQF010000184.1 GCA_017640685.1 Hyphomicrobiales bacterium | reverse complement strand
TCCATGTCATTAAGTCATTGGGTTCCGTTGTTTCACCTAATAAATAGTCTTTTTGCAAACGGGCCCACAGCAGGTCATTTGAACGTAATAGTTGAAAAGCCCCTGTCATTTGAGTTGCATCAAGATAGCCTTGCTCTTGCATCATATCTTCAAGGAATGAAACTTGACTTTCATTGATAAAAAGCATCAGCTCGCCAGCTTCAGAAAAATCTGTTTGGGCTGCGAAAAGTGTCATGCTGGCTAAACGACAATCTTCCTCTCGAGCTAATGAGGCAGCTGCGACACTTAACAATGTGCCACCAAGGCAGTAACCGGCTGTGTGAATTTTTTTCGCACTTGTAAGGCGCTCGATTTCATCTAAGGCGGTTAGTGGCCCAAGCTTTAGATAATCTTCAAAACCGATATGGGCATCATTCGCATCTGGATTGCGCCAGGAAATCATGAACACTGTGAACCCTTGTGATGTGAGATATTTCACCATTGAATTTTGGGCACTTAGATCAAGGATGTAATATTTCATAATCCAGGCTGGCACGAACAAAAGTGGCTCTGGGTGAACTGTTTTGCTTGTCGGTTCATATTGAATTAATTCAATAAGGTGGTTTCTATAGACAACTTGCCCTGGCGTTGCAGCAAGAGTTTTTCCCACTTGATAGTTGCTCTTTGTTTTGCCTTCTCCATTGCTTTCAATTTGAAATGCATCCTTGCTGAAAGCCTGAAGGCCGCGAACAAGATTAGCGCCTTTTTCCTCGATCGTTTTACTGAGAAGCTCAGGATTGGTTGCAAGAAAATTAGACGGGGAAAATACATTAAGTAACTGGCGCGCGGTAAAGGAAATCGCTTTTTCATCAGGCTCTGTCAGGCCTGAAATATTTGTGGTTGCGGCCTTCCACCAATTTTCAGTGAGTAAGAAACCTTGCTTGTAAAAAGAAAAGGGTGGCTTGTTCCAGGCCTCATTTTTAAACCGACGGTCACCGAGCTCTGGTTCAATGGTCGGCTTTAAGGGGGCGAGCGAAAATGATTGCTCGAAAAGAAAACGCAGATATTCAAAATACGCCTCTTGCGCTTGTTGGGTTAGCTTCATTTGCTTGCCCGGCGCTGTTCCAAGATTAAGCGCCCAATCCATAAAAACCAAATTCAGAGCAATGGGAGAGGTGCCACCCATTAATTTGGCAAGCATCACCCGCGCGTTATGGTCTATGCGTGAAGTGACTGAGTTGGTGGTTAATTTTTCAGGTAAACGAAAGTCTTTATGCAAGTCTTGGTTCATGAGTACACGGCCAAATAGATTAGATCAGCTAAGATCTTGGTTTATTTATTCAAACATCATGGAAAAAGATTATGACAAGGATGTCATAAAGTGTTGCACGGCTGGCTTCACATTGTTGCTGCTCCATACTTAAAAAAACGAACGTTATAAAAAGTATTTCATATGTAATGTGTGCTTCCTACTTAGAATAGAAAAGATCAATAGACTTTGCGCTGGATCAATTTCTCTCACTTTTTTTGAGAGCAGAATAAGGGTGCGTTTTGTTTAATATTTCTTCATTCAGATTGGAGATTGTGCGTGAAACAAGATAACTCACTATTTGAAGCAGTTAGCTCATTTTTAAGCTCACCTTCTGCCTTTGATGATGGAACAGTTGAGGTTAAAACAATCAGCACTCATGCCTCGATTGTGTTTTTGGGGCGTTCACTTGTTTATAAAATCAAACGTCCTGTTCAATATGATTATATGGACTTTTCCACTCCAGAGAAAAGAAAAGCTAATTGTGATAATGAATTTGCCCTCAACAAAGCCATTGCCCCCAGTCTCTATTTATCTGTTTGTACGATTACACGCGAAGAAAATGGGGACTTGAAAATAGATGGAGAGGGTGAGCCTGTTGAATGGGCCGTGAAAATGCTGCGGTTCCCTGAAGAACAAGTTTTAAAAAATCTGGCTTTGAAGAACAACTTTCAAAAAGCACACGCAATTGAATTAGGCCAAAGCATTGCCAGCTATCATAAATCACTGCCACCTCTTAAGGTTCTTGACGGTGCGTCACGCATAGATGAAGTGATTAAAGAACTTGATCGCTCACTTAAACTTTTAGAGAAGCAGTTTGATGAGTTTCAAGCATCATCCCTTCTAGAGGCCTTACGAGCCGCCTTTGCTGACTGCCAAGCAGAGCTCGACCAAAGGGGGCAAATGGGGTTTGTCCGCAGATGCCATGGAGACTTGCATCTCAATAACATTGTTATGACTGCAAATGGACCGGTGCCATTTGATGCTCTGGAGTTTGATGAACGGCTGGCTACAATAGATGTTATCTATGATCTTAGTTTTCTTTTGATGGACCTTTTGCATATGGGACTTAAAAGACATGCTAATATAGTTCTTCATCGATATGCTCTGAATGCTTGGGAATTGATGAGCCATGGTGGGTTTAAAATTTTACCGCTTTGCTTATCTATCCGATCTGCCATCCGTGCCATGGTTCTTGGTCAACAAGCCTCTCTTTCAGAACCTGCTGACAAAACCATTTTAAAGGAAGCTAAAAGTTATCTCTCTTTAACGAAGAAACTATTGGAGAACTCTCCTCCAGCTCTTCTTGCTGTTGGAGGGCTTTCTGGAACGGGGAAATCAACCCTAGCTGTTGAACTTGCAGCGCTGAAATCCGCCCCTCTTGGAGCCGTTTTATTAAGGAGTGATTTAGAGCGCAAAGAAATGTTAGGTGCTTCAGAATTTGAGCAGCTTTCAGAAGAGAATTACAGCTCTGAGATGAGTTCGCGTGTTTATGATCAAATGCTAAAAAAAGCTGAGCAAATTTTAACTCAAGGACAATCTGTTATTTTAGATGCAGTCTTTTTATCTAAAACGGAGCGAGACAGTGCAACTGGTTTAGCTAATAAACGAGGTGTTTCTTTTTGCGGGTCATACCTTGATGCCCCTTTGCCTACTCTTCTCTCTCGCGTTGGTGCGCGTAGCAATGATGCTTCTGATGCCGACCAGGCAGTTGTAAAAAAACAATATGAACTCAAACCAAATTTTTCTGACTGTGAGAACAAGTCTGATGACATGAACGCGAGTTGGATTTCAATTGATGCATCGGGGACTAAAACCCAGACGTTTGATAATGCCAAGGCAATCTTATTAAGAAGAGATCTTTTATAAGTTTTAGGTAAGCTATCGCTTAATTGTAGTAGTTACCTACCACCCAGGTAGAGCAGAAAGAACTACACTTTCTAGAATATTGTCGAAAAAACTAAGATGATTTTTGGGGAGAAAGAAATGTCACTTTTAACAAGATTAACGATAAGTATAGGCTTGCTCGCAGGTTTGGTAACATGGGTTTTTGTTGGACCACTTTCAGCATTAAATGTTCAAGTCTGGGCAATATTCATTGCTTGGGCATCATACTACCACTCTGGTGGAACTTCTAAAGCATTGCAAAGCAATATTCCTTGTCATATTTTTGGAGCCCTGGTTGGCTGGGTCGCTCTAATACTCATTACTATTTATAGTCAGCAACTGGGCATTGCTGGTATTGCTGGGATCGCTGTTTTCCTGGGAGCTGTGGTTATCGTTCAGTTTTCTAAATTCAATTTATTGTCTAATATACCTTCAGCATTTTATGGCTTTGCAACCATTGCTGGTTACAGTTTTCTTGCTGGTAAATTAGACCAGTTATACACACCTGCTCCTTTAGAAAACCCTTTAAGTGTAACAATAATTTCACTCTGCCTCGGAGCAGTTATTGGTTGGTTATCTGAGTCTTTAGCTGTTACTATGGAGAGTAAAACTCAAGAGCGAACAACTTAATAGATAGTTCTCTAAAAAATTTAAACAGGCCATGAGTTTTATTCATTTATGGCCTGTTTTTTTCTTTAAGAATATACACTTACTGACCTTCGTGAATTTAGGAAGATTTAAGAGTTGAAATGCTTTCCTTTTTTTAACTTTGCGCATCAAGTTTC
>JAEPQF010000183.1 GCA_017640685.1 Hyphomicrobiales bacterium | reverse complement strand
ATTTACTAGACATCATTTTGCTTCCAATTCTCAAGTTTCTCAAACCCAATAGGCGAGAGGAAATCATTGTTACCCTGTTTTCGTCTTGCGTTGTAAAAAACTCGATGTAGTCAAACACGTCACAATTGCTTGCCGGTGTGTTTATGAGCTCTACGCCTAATCCTCTCCATTTTCAAAATATTTCCAAAAACATCTTTAGGAAATTATTTCAGAACGTCCACGGGTTCCATAGTGATTATATGGTTCAATTCCACGAAGACGATAACCATTTACGATACCATAGTCACTTGTAGAACTAGGTACGTGTTCAACAAAAACAATTCCATTTGCGGCCAAAAGACTGATAGCGGTTTTTATTCTTTCACGTGGAATGCCAGCAATTTCAGTGACTTTGTCATAACTGATCATTGCTAAATTTCTGGATTGATCACGAAATGCTACGATTAGAAATAACATTTTAATTGCATCCAATTCAGAACGTTGACGGAGAGTGCAAGCAGAAAAGAATTCTATTTCGTCGTTCTTGTACAGACTTTTACAAGGAAACTTACCCCATCCCTTAGAGGGGTTATAGCCAATCAAGGCTCTTTCGCTCTGTGTTTTACCTGTAATCACTAACCCGACTTTCTCTAGTTTCCTTAAACCTGATGCAATTGTCTTTCTGCTCTTACTTAAAGCAGATTCAAATTGAGAATATGTTACACGTGCAATACCCGATTCAGGGTCAGCTTCATGAGCAATAACAGTCAGGCACATCAAAGCAGCAGCACTAGAGGTTGCTTCGGTAGAAGATGTTTTAAATTTTTTCAAATTACCATTAACTATCCATTCAGTAGGTAGCTTGCACCAAGCTGTCCGCTTTTTCATTTTGTTCTCATATTATTTGAATGTACTACGTAAATGCAAAATCCAGCCAAACCTAAACCCGCAAAAGATAGTAAGAGTATTAAAATTTCTCGTTCTACAGAATTTAATGCATCTATTATTGATAAAATTTCACTCATATATTTAATCTCCGAATTTGTTTTTCGTTGATCAAAAATTTAAGTCATCTTAATTTATATATCTAGAATCAGTTTTAATTGTTTAAGCCGTGAAGATGAAAATATATATTTTTTAACAACAGGTTAGCGTTTATTAGTTAGTTTCTGTATATATCTGTTTTAGTTCATAAAGAAAGCTTAATGAACTAAAAAGGCTTTTTTATAATTTTACGGCTTTAAATAGATATGCATCTTTATAGGTGTTGAGAAAAGTCCATTTCTTCGCCGAGCACTCTCACGATGAGTATGCCCGTATCTGTATTTATGAAGAATATCACATGGCGGCGGTACTGGAATTTTTGTAAGTTGGGAACGATCTCATCCGAGTTGAAACCTATCCTCGGATTGTCGCAGATCAATTGAAACTGATTAATCAGTCCATCATAGTAATGATTGGCTTGCTCTAAACCATACCGGATGATGCCATCGGTATAAAGGTGACCTAAATCCTCTGCTGCGGCTTTACTTAGTCGGTAACTGACCATTTTTCTTCATTCGTTTGAGGACTTCATCACGAACATCATCAGCCGTCTTACTACTGACCCCACTCGACAGACCATATTCAATCGCATCTTTCAGAGCATGATATTTATCTTCGCGCTCACGTTCCCGGCGGATCAAGTCATTGACCAGTTCCGTCTTGCTTGAATATTCTTGGTTAGCCACTTTCTGATTGAGCCAGTTTTCATTTGGCTCTGTAAAATTTATGGATTGTTTTGGCATAACAGTGCGTCCTTTTTTGGGTGCTCTATGGGTTCTATTGTACACCTTTTGAAATCCTTGCGTCAAATTGTTAGGTTCGTTGTTTTTGCAAAAAATGAGGTGTGTTTTTAATACACCTCATCAGTTTGAAGGGATTGGTTGGTTTTATTTTATCTCAGGTATCAGTGAGATTTGTTGCTGGTCTTGGCTTTGTGCTCCATCGCTTTTTTCCTGAAACCGAAACGTTAGTCTCCCATCGGTTGGCAATGCCTGACAGACCACGTCATAGCCTTTGCCATCTTTATGTTTCCAACCCGCGCCCAAACGTGTCCAGATCGCTGATTGATCATCACCTCGTGATTGTACCGTATAGGCGATTAAGTCCGGCGCTTTACCTGTCTTTGTTTTCTCATTCGTCATATTTACTCCTTGTTGTTAGTGGTTTTTACTCTCGGAACAAATAAAGAACATTTGTGATGTGGTTTTGCAAGTGTGGTTGCCTATGTATGTTTTATTTGGGCATCCCTGCGCATAGTGGCGCAGGCCGCGCTTTCGTGAACCAAGCCACGGTTTGACACCTTTGTCTCGGCCATCCGGCGTCAATCGCTGATGCGTCCTTAGGGCGTTGCCCTCGGCGCTCTTCATAAAAAATAGACGGTCTCCCGAGGCTCGCTCCGCTGCGCCCGCCGCCGATTTTTCATTCCGTTTGCACACCCACTGTTCAGCCACGAGGCAGGGTTGCATGTGCAACCCCTGATCCATTGAAAGGACTGAAAAATGAACCAACAAATATCTGACATTAAAATCTATGTTGCTTGTCTAGCCGCTTACAATTCTGGGCATCTACACGGGACTTGGATTGATGCCACTCAATCCGCTGATGAAATCCACAAAGACATTCAAGCTATGCTGAAAGCTTCGCCTATCGAGAATGCAGAAGAGTTTGCCATTCATGACTGTGACGGATTCGAAGGTGTTTCCATCTCAGAATATTCAGGCATTGAAGAAGTCGCAGAGCTTGCTGAATTTATCGAGGAACATGGAGCATTGGGTGGTGAGCTGATAGCGCATTTTAATGATTTAGATCATGCCCGCGAGACCATTGAAGAACATTATCACGGAGAGTATTCATCTCTAGCAGATTTTGCTCAAGAGCTTACAGAAGAAACCACCCAAATCCCTGACAACTTGGCATATTACATCGACTACGAAGCCATGTCGCGGGATTTAGAAATCAATGACGTTTTCGCCATCGAAATAAGTCACAACGAAGTCCATGTTTTTTGGAGGCATTAAGATGAGTTATCAGATCTATCGATTCTTATGGCAAGGCATCGAAATCGAAGCGCGGTATAATCCCCTCAAGTGGAATGTTATTGCTCATCTTGAAATTGAAACAATCAAGCTAGCACGAGAGCCTTTGCCTATTACCAAGACGGGCTATCTCTCCCATCACCATCAGCCCAACTCTATTGAGGCTGAAGGAAATGGTGATGTGGTGGAATTTCTTAGAACTTGGCTTGATAAAGAAGCAAAACAAAAAGTCTGGCAAGACTACATAGAGACCAGCCGCCAAGGTGAGCTGTTTTGAATTCAAAGATAATTGCCAAGACGATGGATTAAAAACTGAATATAGTCTTCTAAATTGCGCTGATATGTTCGACCCGGTCGGTCTTCCCAGCCCTTTTGCGACATTTCAAGAAGCTCTTCAATGGACATGATGTCTTTCGACATGAGACGGTCAAATGACACCCAGATATAACGAGGCAAGCGTATGACCTGATTCTTGCCATGAGCCTTTATTGTACGAGGTAGATATTCAATCGCATATTCAGTTTCAGCTTCTTCTTGACTAAGCTCATCAAGCTGGTTTGCTAAAAAATCTTTTCGGCGCATTCTTTGGTAGTTCATACGTTTATTATACCATGGACAGATTTTTAAATGCAATTACCGTGAGCGGTCAAAATGACGTTTTGCAACAAACGGGCCTTCTTGTTCTCCATACATGCCTTGCTTGTTTTCAATGCTGCGCTCTCGATCTTTCTTTAATTTTTCCAAGTAGGCTTTAGCCTTTTCATCCTGCTCAGGTGTACTGGCTATTGGTGTAGAATTTGTTGTCCCAACCATGCCCCTTGGCGCGAGATCTTTGCGCTGCATATTATTTGGTTCTAACCGTGGGTTGTCATTATCGCTGTATTTTTTTGTCATTCTGAAAACCCTTAAATCAATTTACGCTTGGAAACTAATATAACTAAAAATAATATTATTAGTTACATAAATAACATATATCACAAGTATTTGATGGAAATATGTCCTAATTATCTGATTTTTCTGAAATAAAGAATCGATACTTATTTGAATTCATGAAATAGTCTTGTGGGTTTTGTTTTGAATAATTGGGTGTGGATGTGTTTAGCGTAG
>JAEPQF010000182.1 GCA_017640685.1 Hyphomicrobiales bacterium | reverse complement strand
GGAGCGGCACATGCAAAAGATTTACCGAACCTATTTATCATTGAGGAAGAATCCAGCATTCAGTTTGTGGGTTGTGAAAAGAAGGAGCCTTTATTTAAAGGTATTATTGCTGTGAAAAATGATGGTGGTGGCCGCGCCAAGCGCTTGGTTGTAACACCGCTTTTGGCTGTTTATGTACCTACGGCTCTTGATATTAAAGATGAAGTGAGATGGCTCAATTCATTTGCACCTGGTGAAATTCAAACTAAGAACTTTTCTGCTGGTAAAGGTACTGTGAAGCGAGGGCGTAATTTCACGCCGCAAATTACTCGCATTAAAAACTTTGATGCAAAATCAATTAAGTTCCAGCAAAAAGCACTATATGTGCTTGGGTATGGACCGAAAGATTTTGATGGTATTAAGGGCCCGATTACACGCGGAGCGATTAAAAAGTTTCAAAGCGATCTTGGAAATAAAGCAACTGGTACTTTGAGCCGAGAGGAAACTTACACATTGGTGCGCCGGGCTTCCCAAGGGTTAATCGATGAAGGTATTTTCAAGACCGAAGTAAAAGACAATCCTGTAACCGTTTATGCTGTTGTTGACCCCTATAACAAAATTCAAGAAATTGATGAAACCGATAACATTATGGTTCGTAAATTTAACATCAATTGCGAGTAATTTTTCTTAACTCCCATCCAATTACAGAAAAGCCCTGTCAAAATTGACAGGGCTTTTGTTTTTTCAAGCGAAATTGGATTTAATCACTAATGCGAATTTTCACATAAGTGCCTGGTGCATCTTCAATCGCTTTTAATTTTCCTTCCCCTGGAATACGTGCGGGAACTTTTTTGCCGCCACGCCTCGCGGCCCATTTGCCCCAATCCGTCCACCAGGAACCTTTATGTTCTTTAGACGTTTCTAACCATTCTTGGGCGGTTTCACATTTTTTACGGTTTGTATGATAACCGTACTTTTTTGCTTTTGGTGGGTTCACAACACCGCCAATGTGGCCTGAACCTCCGAGAACAAATTTCACTGGGCCTTTTAATTTATGAACAGCTGGGTAGCACGAGCGCCACGGTGCGATGTGATCATCTTTCGTTGAAAGGAAGTAGCTCGGTGTTTTCACTTTTTCGATGTCAATCGGCACGCCATTTAACTCAAGCTCATTCTTTTTCATCAAGCCATTTTTCTTATAGAAATTCCGTAAGTAATAAATCAGCATTGATGCTGGTAGCCTGGTTGAATCAGAATTCCAATATAAGAGATCGAATGGTAATGGCTCTTTGCCTAGTAGATAATTATTGACCACAAAGGACCAAATGAGGTCATTCTCACGCAACAGTGAGAACATGCCAGACATATGATGCCCTTCCAGGTAACCTTTCTTGGCCATATAATCTTCCATAGCGTTGAGCTGGTCGTCATCAATGAAAATTGAAGCTTCACCAATATCTGTTAGGTCGACCATAGTGGTTAAGAAGGTAGCTGCTTTCACACGGTTATCTTTTTTCGCTGCCATATAAGCTAGGGTTGCAACACTTAAAATACCACCGATGCAGAAGCCTAAGAGGTTTACTTCTTTTTCACCAGTCGCTTCCTCAATGGCATCCATCGCAGCTAGTGGCCCTTCGAGCATATAATTCTCGAAAGATTTGTGAGCCAAGTCTTTGCGCGGGTTCACCCATGAAATGACAAAGACAGTATGACCTTGATCTACTGTCCATTTGATTAAGCTATTTTTTTCCTGAAGATCCAGCACATAGAACTTATTGATCCATGGTGGCACGAAAAGGATTGGTCGTCGATGTACCGTTTTGGTTGTCGGTGCATATTGTATTAATTGAATAAGATCGTTTTGGAAGACGACTTTGCCTTTGGTGGCCGCAATATTTTCGCCAACCTTAAAGGCATTATCGTCTGAGGTGCTAATTTTTAATTTGCCTTGGCCGCGCTCTAAATCACGAAGCAAATTTTCCATACCACTAATTAGACAATCACCGCCTGTTTCTTGAACCTTTTTTAGAACAAGGGGATTGGTTGAGGCGAAGTTACTTGGTGAAATCGAATTGACGAATTGGCGCGTATAGAATTTTGCTTTTGCATGGCTTTCAGGGTCTATGCCTTCTAAATCATGGACAATGTCATTCATAAACTTTGAAGTGATGAGATATGATTGCTTAATGAAATCTGACACAAGGTTTTCTGACCAAGATGGATCTGCAAACCTTCTATCACCGTAATCTGGCTTTATGACTGGCTCAACCTCTTCGCCATTTAAGCGCTCTAACATGGATTGCATCAATTGATAGTTTTGACGCGCCACATCTTGCATAATTGATTCGTATTTTGCTGGGTTGGCCATCATTTGCGCGCCTAGTTGCATAAATGCACGCCCCGCAGCAAAGGGATCAAAAAACTGGAAATCAGTGCCTGAAGCCTGTTTTGTCTGTTTGGCCCAGAAATCGTTGACCATTCTCTGGCTATGATCCATGACAGCAGCCATTCTGCTAGCCGCGTCCTCAGACTTAAAGTCGGGAGGGGTAAAAAGTTGATTCATAGGATTTTCTTTCACAGTCATGGTTGGTCTGCCCCAGATTTTATATAGTTAATTTTTTGCTCTTGATTCCTTAATAACCTCTTAAATTTTAGGCATAACCCATTATTATATAAGATTTTTTACATCTATTTGCTTTGTATAAGAATCATCGAAAAATGCTCATTCGGCTGATGATTTTTCTCAAGGCAGTTTCGATGAATTTTATAAGTTTTACCGCTAAGAGTGCTCACTTCTAGATTTGTTAATTATGGTAAATTCACATTAATTTTCCACTCAAATGGTAACATAGTTTTTGTGCAAAGCCTATCGTAGGTTGCATCGTTTTTTGAATTTATTTATGTATTCCAATCTCTTATGCAATTGCAGCATTTTGCACTTTCCTTATACAACTTCCTTAAATTGCTTATTATTTAATCACCCTCAGGGCTTGACAAAGTTGCTGCGATGCAGAAAATACCTCTTTTGAATTATTGTAATTTAAGAATTTATCAGTACAGTGCTCTCGTGGGAACTTTGTTTTACTCACTTGTAGTTAGTGGGCTCATTCTGTTATGTAAGGTTAATTTGACTTCCTAAGCTTCTGTTTAAATTAATAATCTGTATTAAGAGAATTTATATTTTAACTAAACCTGAGAGGTAGCAAACCATATGCTCTATCATTTATATGAAATGAACAGGGGGTTATTTCACCCCGCCCGAATAGCAGCGAAATCTGGTAGCCTTCTCTTTAATTCTCCTCTTAACCCTGTTTCTCAAACTCCGTTTGGTCGTAGTGTTGCTGCAATGTGTGAAGTTTTTGAACGCGCCACACGCCACTATGGCAAACCTCAATTTGAATTAGAGACAACCATTGTTAATGGCAAAGAGGTTGATGTTTCTGAAAAAACAGTTTGGCGGAATGACTTTTGCCGTTTGCGTCATTTTGTCCGTGATGTACCGCTTTCTGTTTCAAAAGCTTCTCCGCGCGTTCTCTTGATTGCACCGATGTCTGGTCACTATGCTACGCTTCTTCGTGGCACTGTTGAAACATTTCTGCCCCACGCTGAAGTTTATATTACTGATTGGGTTGATGCTCGCATGGTGCCGACATGTGCTGGCTCCTTTGGTCTTGATGATTATATCACTTACCTTATCGACATTATGAAACTGTTTGGCGGTGATGTGCATGCCGTTGCGGTTTGCCAGCCTTCAGTTCCTCTCTTAGCGGCTGTTTCACACATGGAAGCTCAAGGCGTTGATTATGCCCCCAATAGTATGACACTGATGGGTGGGCCGATCGATACTCGCATAAACCCAACAGCTGTGAATAAATTTCCTGAAGGAAAAGATATTAGCTGGTTTGAAAACCATGCGCTTTCAACAGTTCCATGGACTTTTCCTGGTGGTGGCCGATTGGTTTACCCAGGCTTCTTGCAGCTAGGCAGTTTCATGGCGATGAATTATGATAGCCATGCAAAATCTCACTCTGATCACTTTTTTGATTTGATAAAAGGTGATGATGAATCTGCTGAAAAGCACCAAGCTTTTTATGACGAATATCTCGCTGTGATGGATTTAACCGCTGAGTTCTATCTCGAGACTGTTCAAAAGGTATTTCTTGAGCAACAATTACCTCGCGGTTTAA
>JAEPQF010000181.1 GCA_017640685.1 Hyphomicrobiales bacterium | reverse complement strand
TATTTCAATATTTTATCGATCAAATTATAAATTTACGCCCTAAATTTAGGCAAAATGAAAATTAGAGGAGAATACTAAGGTAAAAAAGTACAGCACTCACATAAAGTTTTATATCAGATATGAGCTTTTACCAGCATGACTTTAATCAAAATAAGCGTCTTTAATACAGTCAATCATATGTGATTGTGAGGGAAAGGAGGAAACAATAACTGGAGGAAAACCGTCTGTACGATCTGATACCACCTCTAAACCTAACAGTTGATCCTTTAATTCTGTCGCAACTGCTTCAGAGAGACAAAAATGCCGGATATGCTCTAAATGGCTAACAAACCCATATTGTTTCATCAAACGACAATAAATCCTGGCAGTTCGAGGAGACATAAGAACAACAGCGGTTATTTCTTTATTTTTAATCTCATTCAACAACTCAGGCGAAAGCTCACATGCTTCACGCATTTTATAACTAAGAACATCTTCAAATTGATGTTTGAAAGTGGGAACAATTTTATCTACCGCAGACTTTAAATCAAATGACTGCTCATCCCCTCGTAAATTCACAATACGGCAAGAACCATCAATTTGAGAACTTTGATCAAATTCAGTGATAAGTGGTAGCAATTGTTCAGCACGCCCCGGCCCCACCCGTACATCCTCAAACCCAAAAGAACGAGCCAACTCACCAGTGGCCTCACCAACAGTGAAAAAAGGTAAAGAGGTAAATTTTTCAAAATCCTCTAATTGAGCAATCGAGCGAACACCGTTTCGACTAGTCGCCACCAAAGCGCCAATAGGCGGAGAGGTAAAAAAAACGTGTGCATCAAGGTCAAAAAATTCAGCTTCTAGAAGTGAATAAACTCTTGGAGTTAGGGGAACAGGCAAATTGGCTGCTGCAAGCTCATCACAAAACCTTGTAGCATCTAATTCAGGCCGAGTGATCCATATCTTACTCAAATTAGATAAATCTCCTTTAAAAGACTTATTCTACCAAAGATGCCATAAACTCAGCACCCGCTTTTGTAATCAAACTTTCAGCACTTTCTATTCCGATCTCTGTCGCTTTCTCAATTGAATCTTCACGGCTTTCAAAAAATGAGCGCTCACCATTATGAGCTAAAATCTCACCACGAAAATGGATTTTGTCTCCTTTAATTTCAGCCAGTGCAGCAATTGGTGTTCTACAAGATCCATCTAATTTGCGTAAAAACGCTCTCTCAGCTGTCACACAAATTTCTGTCTCTCTGTCATTCAAATCAGAAACAAGAGATTCAACACGTTCATCTCCCGTTCGGCATTCAATGCCGATCGCCCCTTGCGCAACCGCTGGCAACATCACATCCGTTTCAATAGCTGTCGTAAGCTCATTGGTTAACCCCAATCGTTTTAAACCAGCAACAGCCAAAAATGTTGCCGCGACATCTCCTCGTTCAAGTTTCTCTAGCCTGGTTTGTACCGAGCCACGAAATGTCACCACGTCAAGGTCAGGTCGTCTCTTTTTAACTTGCGCTTGCCGCCGCAAACTAGAAGTCCCAACAACAGCCCCTTCTGGCAATTGATCTATATGAGAAACATCACGACTAATAAATCCATCACGCACATCTTCACGTGGTAAATGAGCAGTAATCCGAAGTTCATCGATCAATTGTGTCTGCACATCTTTCATCGAGTGAACAGCCAAATCAATAGACCCATCTAATAAAGCCTCTTCAATCTCCTTGGTAAAAAGTCCCTTTCCACCAAAGTCGCGCAAAGCCTTATCTTGAATACGATCACCCTCGGTAGAAATCACCTTAATCTCAATCAGTTCTTCTTCCAATCCATGGGTATCCATCAAACGCTTACGAGTTTCATAAGCTTGCGCCAAAGCTAAAGGGCTACCACGTGTGCCGATCTTTAGTGTCGTCATGAGATTAAAACTACTCCTTCTATATTACGGGTGAGAGGCTCCCTCTAAAACATGCTTCTAGCACATCACACTATAAAAATAGAACTCCCATAACATTTATTTTCTGGAATCAGCCATAAAAATGATCAAGCTCAGCTTGTTTTTGCTTTTTTATTCCGTGATTAAGGGGAAAGACGAAAAAAACCTTGCTCTCGCCTCCCTGAATGATATTTCAAGAACATGAGTAATAAATCTTTAAAAATATCAGGCCCAATAAAAGTTCTAGGAATTGAAAGTAGTTGTGATGAAACAGCTGCCAGCATCATCCTGCGCCATCCTGATGGATCAGGCGAAATTCTCTCAAACATAGTGCGAACTCAACTAAAGGAACATGCCGCCTTTGGTGGGGTGGTCCCTGAAATTGCAGCAAGAGCTCATTGCGAAGCTCTGGATAAAATCATCAAAGCCGCAATGGAAGAAGCAAATTGTTCATTTAAAGATCTTGATGCCATTGGTGCTTCAAGCGGACCCGGCCTCATTGGCGGATTGTTAGTTGGAACAATGACAGCAAAAGCCATTGCTTCGGTCCACAACCTCCCTTACGTCGCCGTGAACCATTTGGCTGGTCACGCCTTAACAGCAGGTTTAACGAATAATACAAAGCCACCCTATTTATTACTGCTCGTCTCTGGTGGTCACACCCAATTGCTCTGGATTAAAAATGTAGGCATCTACACCCGTATCGGCAGCACCATTGATGACGCACTTGGAGAGGCCTTTGACAAAACCGCCAAATTATTAGGACTTGGCTACCCTGGTGGCCCTGAAGTTGAAAAATGGGCGAAGAGCGGTGATGAAACTCGCTTCAAACTCCCCTCACCTTTAAAGGGACGTAAAGAACCCAATTTCTCATTTTCTGGTTTGAAAACGGCCCTCAGACAACAAGCTGAAAAACTACAACCTTTGTCAGATCAAGACATACATGATCTGTGCGCTTCATTTCAAAAAGCGCTAATTACAAGTGTGATGGACAGAGTAAATATGGCACTCCTTCAATTAGAAGATAAATTCCTATCAAATGAGCCTCGAAAATTTGTCGTAGCAGGTGGTGTTGCCGCCAATCAAAAATTAAAAACAGAGTTAGAAAGCTTTAGTAAAACGAATAATCTCACTTTAATTGTCCCACCACCCGCATTATGTACTGATAACGCGGCTATGATAGCCTGGGCAGCCGCTGAACAATATGCAAATGGTCAAAATGATCCACTATCAACCACAGTGAGATCAAGATGGCCACTCGATGAAAGTGCAAAACCAATTCTAGGCTCTGGAAAAGCCGGCACAAAGGCGTGAAGAATAATACGGATGCATAGTGGGCATCTGAAGTTAAGAAGAGCGGATGTTCATGCCGGTTTTTTGGTGGGAAACCTGAAGACCCAAAAAAAACATCTGAAACTAAAAAAAGCGGACGCTCGCGACGGTTGCTGGTAGGCAATCTGAAGGAGCATTAAAAAAGACATCTGAAGCAAAAATAGGCGGATGCGTAGTGGGCATCTGAAGCAAAAATAAGAAAGACATCGAAATGAGCGACTTTAAAAATATTGGTGTTATAGGGGGTGGAGCCTGGGGAACCGCACTTGCACAATCAGCTTGTTTGGCAGGATGTAACGTCACACTGTGGGCAAGAGAAGAAGACACAGTAAATGATATCAATCAAAACCACATCAACGGCGCATTTCTAAAAGACGTACCCCTTGATCCGAAACTAAGAGCAACAACTGATTTAGAAAAAATAGCCAATCAAGATGCTATTTTGATTGTCACTCCAGCTCAATTCGTAAGATCTGTTTTAAGTGATTTAGCTCCTTTTTTACAATCATCAAGCGTACCTCTTATAATTTGCGCCAAAGGAATAGAACAAAGCTCATCAAAATTAATGACAGACGTTGTAAGCGAAACTGTTCCAAACGCAACACCAGCAATTCTTTCAGGACCAAGCTTTGCAAGTGACGTCGCCAAAGGGTTACCAACAGCGGTCACCTTAGCTGCTGAAAACAAAACCCTTGGTAAAGAGCTTGCCAATGCTTTAAGCCATAAAGCTCTTCGTCCCTATTGGAGTGATGATCTCATTGGTGTGCAAATCGGTGGTGCCATTAAAAATGTCCTCGCCATCGCCGCCGGCATTGTAATGGGACAAAATTTAGGTGCCAGCGCACACGCAAGCCTCATCTCAAGAGGGTTTGCAGAATTAAGCCGTTTTGGTGAAAGCTATGGTGCTAAACAAGAAACAATGATGGGCCTCTCCGGCCTTGGAGATTTAGTCCTCACCTGTTCAAGCCCTCAATCAAGAAACATGTCTTTAGGCATAGAACTCGGCAAAGGTAAAACCTTGGATGAAATTCTAGCAAGCCGAAATTCTGTAAGTGAAGGTGTTTACACAGCCTCAGCCGTTGTTGAAATTAGCCGCAAGCGTAATTTTGAAATGCCAATT
>JAEPQF010000180.1:4250-4485 GCA_017640685.1 Hyphomicrobiales bacterium | reverse complement strand
GACGAATTGATGAGAAATTTCACAAAAAGTCATGTTTGTAAGAAAACTATAAATTCTCAATTTGAATGAAAATGAGCACCGAAAAATTCATTTTTCTCAGGACTTTCACATTATAACTGGTCTCTATAGAAAGATATGTCTGAGAAAACTATATGAAAACATTAAGAAAATCGATGTTTGTTTTAAAAAAGAAAAGATAAATCAAAAATTTATGCAAGCATAAAATTAAGAATGA
>JAEPQF010000180.1:0-4240 GCA_017640685.1 Hyphomicrobiales bacterium | reverse complement strand
CTCTAGCTGGTTAAGGTATAATCTAACAACTTAAAAAAATTAACTAATTTGAACAATGATCAGGCTGAACGAAGTAGCTTTATATAATCACTGTTTTGATCCAATCAAAAAGTTTAAGTCAGATTTATAAGTTTAAGGACGTCAGCAGAGCTCGCGACGATAAATGGAATATGACACAAGCTGAATTCCCCTCAACCATTAGATATAGCCTATATACCGGCCTCTTTTTAGTGATTGCCATTTTAGGCCTTTCTGTTGCGTCTTCAATTTGGGGGTTGCAACGCTCAGCTCACTATCTAGAAAGAGCTAATCATTCTTATAGTCAGTTGGCAAAAGTTTCTGAAATTGAATCGAAAATTAATCAATATCTTCTTTTGGAAATTGCCAATTCAGTCAATTTTCAAAATCGTGCTAAATTGATTGAAGCAACCCCGCAAATCATCACGCAGCAATTAGGTGATTTACAAGAGTCAATTGAAAATGAACGGGAATTTGTTCAAACAACGAGCGCTGAAGATGACATCGAAGCAGAAGTGGACACAGCCATTGAGATTGCCTCGGTTTTCATTCGTATGCATTTAGCATCAACTCATGAAGCCAGAAAACGCAATAGCCTTGAAAGTGCAGATGCAGTGCGCTCCTTTTTCACGAATGTTGTGGAGGGCAATGACAAGAAATTAAGTCAGGTCGTAAGAGACATTGTAAAAGATGAACAAGGCGAAGTTGAAGAAGTAAAAGCTGAAATTGTCAGCCTTACCAAAGCCATTACATATACAACAGGCGGCCTAGCTTTACTCACGACCATAGGTGTCATCGGATTAGGTCTTTTCCTTTCTCGCTCTATTGTCGGGCCAGTACAAATTCTGGCAACAGGGGCTGAAAAGGTAGGGGCCGGTGAATTATCTTATCGCATTGAATTACCAAGAGAAGATGAGTTTGGTCTTGTTGCCAATCGGTTTAATAAAATGGCAGGTCAATTAGAAAACCAGCAGAATTTATTACGCTCTGCCAATGAAAGATTAGAAAGCGCCGTAATTGAACGCACTAAAGAACTGGAAGATAGTAATAATCGTCTTCGCCAAATTGATGAAACAAGACGAAGGTTTTTCTCAAATGTAAGCCATGAGTTGAGAACTCCGGTAACCGTGCTTTTGGGAGAAGCAGAAGTAACCTTGCGTTCTACCAAAGCAACATTGGCAGATATGAAAAAAGCGATGGGGCGCATAGTAGCTAATGGCGGATTTTTAAGGCGGCGTTTAAATGATCTGCTTAATCTCGCTAGATCAGATGATGGTGAGATCAAACTTGATTTGAAAGAAGCAGTTCTAAACGAAATAGTTGAAGACGCAGTTTCAACTGCTAACGCTTATGCCTTAGCCAATGATGTGAGCTTAAAATATCTCGCACCGAAAGAGGATTTGATCGCAAATCTCGATGAGAGTTGGTTTCGCCAAGGCATTCTAGTCTTGATTGATAATGCAGTAAAATTTTCGAAACCAAATGATACTATTATTATTCAAGTCGAAGAAAAGGCCGATAAGGCATTGATACAAGTCATTGATCAAGGCCCTGGAATTGAAGAAGAAGCATTAAATCATTTATTTGAGCGATATTATCAAGCAAAGGAAGGCCAAAAAAGAGAAGGCACTGGTCTAGGCCTTGCAATCGCTCATTGGATCATCACTGGACATAACGGCTCTATTTGGGCCGAAAATGTTAGTCAGAATATCGAACAAAATGAAATAGATGAAAAAGGTGGCTTGAACACAGGCGCCATCATGAACATAGAGGTAGAGCTAATAGAATGAATGTATTATTAGTTGAAGATGATGTTGGTATTGCTCGCTTTGTTGAGCGCGGTCTCACATTAGAAGGCATGAGAGTTCAATGGACGGCAACAGGCGAAGAAGCCTTGGCTTATCTTCGCTCATATCAATATGACGCGATTATCCTTGATTTGATGCTACCAGATATGGATGGCCGCAATGTTTGTAAAACACTACGCGGTCAAGGTGTTTCAACTCCGATCTGTATGCTCACAGCAAAAGATAGCATCGATGAGAAACTATCAGGTTTTGAGGTTGGTGCTGATGACTACCTGACAAAACCATTCGCTTTTGAAGAATTGCTGGCCCGCATCAAAGTTATGCAGAGACGTAGTAATACCAACATGGATGGCGAAGAAATGAACATTGGGCCTATAGCGCTGAATCTCGCAGCCCATGAAGCCCGAGTAAGTGATAAACTTTTGGAATTAACGCAAAGAGAGTTTGCTCTTTTAGAATACTTGATGCGCTATGTTGGTAAAACAGTTAGTCGCGAACGTATAATCGAAAATGCATGGGGGCCATCATCGGATATAACATCAAATGCTGTTGATGTTTATGTTGGCTATTTGCGCAAAAAAATAGACGAAGTTTCAAATGAAGTTGAAATAAGAACGGTTCGCGGTATTGGTTTTAAACTCATGATTAAAGACCAATCAAATTCTCAATAAAAGCACTGAAATCACCACTAATTATGCGTAAAGCTTATGGACAGAAAACTTTCACTATTCACTGAATAAAAGAATATCTGTTGAAGTTAATTAAGTAATTACTAGCTAATTTATAAATGGCAAAAGCTAGTATTGAGTAAGGTGAATTTTGTGAAAAAAATATTATTAGAAAATGCTAAGTAAAAAATTATAAGTTCGTGAGTGCCGCCTGAACTTATCATGAGCTTATCATAAATATACCTAAAAACTAGGACTAATAGATTCGGATACTTATAGTACTCTCAAAAAAAAGTCAGTATTTTCTCAAGAGCTAAAGCCTATCTTTCCCTTTCTACTTAACTGAGTGGGAGGAAAAGAATGTATAATCACTCGAAGAATAAGTCGTTTGGCAAAAGCCTTGCGAAAACTCTTCTAGCTGCTGGTGCGGTTGCAATGTTAGGTGCAACTCCTTCATTAGCAGATGGAAAAAAAGTGACATGGGATGACATCCTAAACGATCACAAAACAAACGATGATGTTCTACAATATGGCTTAGGGTTAAAAGCTCAACGCTACAGCACATTAAGTCAAATCAATGCTGACAATGTTGGAAAATTGACACCGAAATGGTCTTTCTCATTTGGTGACGAAAAACAACGTGGTCAAGAAAGCCAAGCGCTTGTTCATGATGGCGTTATCTATGTAACAGCATCTTATTCACGCATGTTTGCTTTGGACATGAAAACAGGCAAAAAACTTTGGCAATATTCAGCACGTCTACCTGAAGGCATTCGCCCTTGCTGTGACGTGGTAAACCGCGGTGCCGCCATTTATGGTGACATGGTTTACATGGGTCTACTTGATGCGTCAGTCGTAGCGCTAAATAAGAAGACAGGTAAAGTTGTTTGGAAATCTAAATTTGGTGACCACGAAGCTGGTTACACAATGACAGGTGCTCCGTTCATCATTAAAGACCAGAAAACTGGCAAAGTTATGCTAATCCATGGTTCATCAGGCGATGAATTTGGTGTTGTTGGCCGCTTGTTCGCAAGAGATCCAATGACAGGTAAAGAGCTTTGGATGCGTGCCTTCGTTGAAGGTCACCAAGGTCGTCTAAACGGTAAACCATCAACATACACAGGTGATAAAAAAGCTCCATCATGGCCTGATGGTGACTATAAAAACACTGGCAAAGTTGAAGCTTGGAGCCACGGTGGTGGTGCCCCATGGCAAACACCAACATTCGACCTGAAAACAAACACAATTGTTGTAGGTACGGGTAACCCAGCTCCTTGGAACACATGGAAGCGGACGAAAAAAGGTGACGATCCAAGAAATTGGGAAAGTCTCTACACATCAGGTCAAGCTTATGTTGATCCAACAACAGGTGACATGGTTGGCTTCTATCAGCACACACCTAACGACGCTTGGGATTTCTCAGGCAACAATGAAATCGTGCTGTTTGAGCATAAAGGTAGAAGATTAGGCGCTCACGCTGACCGTAACGGTTTCTTCTTCGTAACAGACCTAGATAAACTCACCAAACGTGGTGGCAAGATCAATCGTCCACTTTCACTTGTAGCAGCTCATCCATTTGTTCCAGATATCTCATGGGCAAAAGGGTTTGACCTGAAAACAGGTAAGCCGATTGAAGTTGAAGGCCAACGTCCTCCACAGCCTGAGCCAGGTAAAAAACAAGGCAAGAAAATCCAAGTTACACCAAACTTCTTGGGCGGTAAAAACTGGAACCCAATGTCTTACAAC
>JAEPQF010000017.1:38963-39633 GCA_017640685.1 Hyphomicrobiales bacterium | reverse complement strand
TAGGTCTTCACCATTTGTTGCTTCAATGCTTAGGAAACCATCATCAGTTACAGACGCATCTACATTTGAAACAGCATCTAGAGCTGTTACCAATTCAGCTGCTGAGTTCACTTCACCTGTACCTGTACCGAATGTGATGGTTGTAGCTGAACCTGAGCCCACTTGAACAGTGAATGTATCACCATTTGCAATGCCAGCACTGTTTTGTGCTGTTTGCTCACCAGTTGAAAGACCTAGGTCTGAAAGAGGTGTTCCTGAATTTTCAGCAAATGTAAGGTTCTCACCACCTGTTGATGTTACAACCAGATTGTTTGAGCCATCGATTTCAGCTGAAACGCCGTCGATACCGTTTAGTGCTGAAAGCAGCTCGTCAGTTGTATCTACTTCGCCTGAACCATTACCGAATGTGATGGTTGTAGCTGAACCAGAACCTACTGAGATGTCAAAGCTATCACCAGCTGAGATACCTAAAGTGTTTTCAGCAACAAATGGACCTGCTGTAAGACCAAGGTTTGAAAGACCAGTTCCACCTAATGTGAGATCTTCACCGTTTTGAGTGGTGATAGTGATTGCACCAGAACCATCGATGCTGGTTGCACCCGCACCAACGACCGCATCAATAGCTGAAATTAAATCAGCTTCTGTGTTCACGTTACCTGAACCCAATGTG
>JAEPQF010000017.1:6481-38953 GCA_017640685.1 Hyphomicrobiales bacterium | reverse complement strand
GTGATAGTTGACGCAGAACCACCATCTAGAGCGATGGTTAGTGTTTCACCGTTGCTAATCGCTGTGTCAGATGCAAGGTCCGTTGAACCTGAAAGACCAGTGACGTTTGAACCAGTTACTTCAGCTTCAAAATCATTGAAGTTTGCTGTTGTCACTGTGTTTGAGCTGGTGTTTGTCGCCGTGAAAGTGTCAAAACCAGATGCACCTGTGTCAACGTTACCTGTTGCTGTAGCTGTGTTACCAGCTGAGTTTAATGCTTGACGAGCAGTCGCTTCAGCACTTTCAACCAATTTAGTAATCGCTTGAATGCCTTCGTCAGCAGCTTTCAGTGTTTGAACTGAGTTGCCAACAAAGTCTTGCAAACGTGACAAGTCATTCGCGCGGCTGTTCAATGAAGACGCTGTGAAAAATGCTGTTGGGTCATCCAACGCACTGTTCACTTTAAGACCTGTTGCTAGTTTTTCTTGAGTTTTTGCTAGTGCATTCGCTGTCGATTGAAGTGACAATAGATTCGTGCGAACAGCACTTGATAGTGTGGTTTCAGCCATTTTACGCATACCTTTTCTAGGTTGTTGTTACTCGTCTCCCTGCGAGACGGACGCACATGTTTCGTGTGCGACACAATCGGTTATATGAAAGGTAAGGAAAAGAAATCTTAACAAGACTAACTGACTTAAGTTTAGGGTTAATAAAGTCTTACGCTATATTTCACAACAAAACAAATCTAAAAATTCTCAATAAAAAACAGGCCATTCCGTTAAGAAATAACCTGTTTTGCGCAAATATATATTTGCCTTTTAATTTTTAAATGCACTCTTTTTCAAAGGACGTATTCTTAAAAGAGTTAAAGGTTTGTATCGATGTTAATGGCGGCGCTGCGCTGAACACCTGCATTGCCTAGATGACCGCCAGCATTATAAACCTCTGGACCATTTTGTTTCTTGGCAGCTTTGTTTGCAACGGTTTGTAAAATACGTTCCGATACAGCTTGCATCGCAGTGAGTGCTGCATGATTGGCCTCTATCGAGCGCTGGAATTCTTTCTTCTGGTTTTGTAAATTCTTTAACTCATCTGGAGCTAATTGTCTCATTTGGTCTGCGTTGTTTTGAAATCGCGCCATATGATGAGACAAAGTTGCCGTTAGCGCTCCTTTCCTCACATGGAAGGGTGTGATTTCTTGCGTCTTTGCTTTCCTTAGCAAATCAGTTTCCTGATCTAACAGTGAGATGAGCTCATGCGTTGTATTATATAATTGTTCGCATAAATGCTGGGCATCATGCTTTGACATATTTTCAACTTCAGGTGCTATTTGTGCATTGTTCATTTTAACTTCGTCCTTCTTGTGCACTCAAAATTTCTCTATAAACATGGTCTGCGATGCCGATGCCACCAGCTGCAGAAATTGATTTTGCATATTCACCCACCACCATGGAGCGATAAACTTTTTCAGCATGGCCACCACCAAATGGGGCTTCAGCTTCTATGCCCGTCCACATTTGCTCAAGCATGGCGGTGAGAAAACTGGCTTCAAATTCTTTTGCGGCCTTTAAAACGTTTGGGTCTTTACGCTTTTCTGTATTGCCTTTTTCAGTGGCTGAATTGTCCTGTAATTGAAATACTTCAGCTTTAGCCCTGACTGAGTTTGCCAATGATTTAATTGTTTGTTTCGGCGCTGCGTATGCTTGAAACGCTGATATACCTAATTGATCCGCCATTTGTTAATCCCTTTTTAAAGCGTTCCTTTTTTGCACTTCAGAGCCTACCGTGCATTCTTCTTTACACTTCAGATGCCCACTACGCATCCGTGCTATCCCAAAACCGGTGCCACTTTTGGGCGGAGCGCTAGAGCACCTCGATTTCTGCTTGTAGGGCGCCAGCTGATTTAATCGCTTGCAGAATAGCGATCATATCTCTTGGGCCAATGCCTAGCGCATTTAAACCATCAACTAAGTCTCTTAAGGTGACACCCGCTCGCAGGATTGCGAGTTTCTTTTCTTTATCGTCCGTCACGCCAACTGCTGTTCGTGGCACTACGACAGTTTCAGCATTTTCAGGGGCGAGCTCATTTGGTTGGCTGACAACTGGGGTTTCAGCAATAGTGACTGTTAAGTTTCCTTGAGCAATGGCGACGGTAGATATTTTAACGTCTTTGCCCATCACGATGATGCCCGTGTTTTCATCAATGATCACTTTGGCCTGTTGGTCGGGTTTAATGCGTAATTGTTCGATATCCGTCAGCAAGCCGATGATGTCTCCTCGATAAGAATAAGGTACATCCAGGCGCACTGTTGCTGGGTCAACAGCATAGGCCGTCTTTTCACTTGTATAGGTATTGATGGCTGCGGCGATACGTTTGGCTGTTGTTAAATCTGCGTTTCTTAAGGCAAGGCGCATTGTGCGGCGGTCTTTTAATGCGTATTTCACTTCACGCTCGATAATCGCACCATTTGAAATGCGACCAACCGTTGGCACACCTCTTGTGATACTTGCGGCATCCCCTTCAGCTTTAAACCCTGCAACCGCCACTGGGCCCTGGCCCACAGCATAAGTATTGCCATCAGCTGCTAAAAGAGGGGTTACCAATAATGTGCCACCTTGGAGGCTTTTTGCATCACCAATGGCAGAGACGGTGATGTCCATTCTAGTCCCTTGTGTAGCAAAGGGCGGGAGGTTGCCTGTGACCATCACTGCGGCCACATTAGCAGTTCTTAGGTCTGATTCCCTTGTGTTCACCCCCAAGCGCTCTAACAAGGCTTGAAGTGATTGTTTGGTAAAGGGGGAATTATTTAAACTATCGCCTGTGCCATTGAGGCCAACAACGAGGCCATAGCCAACCAATTGGTTTTCGCGAATGCCCTCAAAATCTACCAAATCTTTGATTCTAGATGATGCAAAGGCCGGTGTAATCGAAACTGAAAAAAGCTGACCACAAACAAGCAATAAGATGATTGCTTTTTGCCTCACGCTCTTAAACAGGAATTTTAATTTATCTTTGTTCATCATCAGTTATTAGCTTTTCTTCTTGGTGCTCCTTCAGTTGCCCACATGGCAACCGTCGCTGTTACTACCGAGTTCAGAGCATATGAATACGGGCAATAATAAAATTCCGCACATTTGCCTCTTAAGTTAGCGAGAACCGTGCCAGAAGGATCACCTCAATGTAACCTGTTGTTTTTATTTGATTATTTGTTTGCTTTTCTTTTTTTATGGGGGGAGAACAGCTGAAAAGGGTAAATTTTGCCGGTCTTATTTTTCTTTTTTTCTGTTTTCTCGGCAAAAATGACCTAGTTGTTAAGAAATTGCCTATAAGAAAAGAATACAGTTAAGTTCATGTGGGTTTTTTTCAGCTTTCAGTGCTGGAAAAAGCAATTTGTGATAGAGTTCGTTTATTCTTTTCTTAATGGGGTGACTTTATATGCGGATTGAAAAACCTAAAGATTTGGCCAGAACCAAGAAGAAATCCTCTTCCTCAGCGGCAAATTCATCTGGCGCGACATTTTCAATCAATGTACCAACACCAGCTGCAACATTAACTGGTGCGCAAGCCAGTTCTAATATCAACAATATTGGCGCCCTTTTAAGCGCTCAGGAAGTTGATAGCTCTAAAACACAGGCTCAAGTGGCTGTTAAGCGTGGAAATGACATGCTAAACATGCTTGATCAGCTCAAAATAGGCCTTTTAAATGGTCGTGTGGCTCCTTCTACGCTCAATCGCTTGAAAACACTTGCAACAAACCCACAAAAGCTTGAGGACAGCCCCAATTTGAAGAAAGTTCTTCATTCCATTGAACTGAGGGCAGAAGTTGAGTTAGCTAAGCTTGCCCAGCAAAAGTCTCAATAAATTTATATCACTGTCATTCGGCTCTGTTAACTAACGCCGAAAATGTGATATTAACCAAATTTTACTCTTTTGATTAATCAGAAAACTTAGTTTCACTTGACTTCCACACCGATCACTTTAAATACCATTCACACTCATTAATAAATTCGACGGAAGTTCGGCGCGTGAGTTAAGGAGAGGGAAAAATGGCAACAAAGAAAAATTCAAAAGTTTCAAAAACTGAAGATGGCCGTGTCATTCTGCCTGAAGGCTATAGCCCTTCGAATGACGAGCCATTTATGAATGAGCTACAGCTTGAGTATTTTCGCCAAAAACTACTAAGCTGGAAAGCAGAGATTTTAGAAGCGACCAAAGAAACCATTCAGCATCTTCAAGATGATAGTGAAAAACACCCTGACATTACTGATAGAGCAACGTCAGAAACAGATCGTTCTTTGGAACTTCGTACAAGAGACAGACAGCGTAAGCTGATTTCTAAAATCGATGAAGCTATTTCTCGTATTGATCAAGGTGAATATGGCTATTGTGAAGAAAGTGGCGAACCGATTGGGGTTGCTCGCTTAAACGCTCGCCCAATTGCGACCTTGTCTCTTGAAGCTCAAGAACGCCACGAAAAACGCGAGCGCGTGTTTAAAGATAGTTAAATTTTCTCTCACGGCTATTGCTTTTTTGTGGCGCTTTAGGTTGCCTTTATTTGCTTTAGATGCCCACAAAGCATCCGCAAGGTGCAACCGCGCTTTTTAGTAGCGCTTCAGTTGCCCACTAGCAACCGCGCTGGTATTTCGCCATGTTCCTCAGCCTGAAAAGGGCTGAGCTCTTTCTTTGCACTTAAAATTTCTTTTTTATCTAACTGCTTTATTAAGTGTGCCTCTAATTACCCACCAGCAACAGGTACAAGCATCAGGCAATTAATAAGCTTTACCCAGCGGTTCGGTTTGTTAAACTGAGGTATGTTTGTTTCATCAGGAAGATAAAATGTTTCAGCCGGCTATTTTTAGAATTGAAGATATTGAGACCATGCATCAACTGATGCTCGACCATCCCTTTGCGACTTTAATCTCTAGTCAAAACGGACATATAAATGCTGATCATTTACCGCTCGTGCTTCACCCTGAATTATCTGAAAAAGGGGTCATTCGGGCGCATATAGCGAAGGGAAACTCGCTTTGGTTAGAGCGCGATAATTCTATGGAAGCACTAGCGATTTTTCATGGCCCTCAAGCTTATATCTCTCCTAATTGGTACCCTTCTAAAAAGCAACATGGCAAGGCTGTTCCCACCTGGAACTATGCTGTTGTTCATGCCCATGGCACGCTTACTTTTAAAACTGAGGACGAGTGGTTGCTTGAGCACCTTGTTGAAATTAGTAAAAGACAAGAAGACGACAGAGAGGACAGCTGGGAAGTTTCTGATGCTCCTCAGAACTATTTAGCAAAACAGTTTAAAGGTATTGTTGGGGTTGAAATTGAAATAACTCAATTAGTCGGCAAATGGAAAGTTAGCCAAAATAAAGATAAGCTTGATAGAGCTGGCGTACAAGAAGGCTTAAAATTAGAAGATACTGAAGGCGCTTTTTTAATCTCCGACATGGTTCAACAATTTAGCAAATAGTAAGTTGTTATACTGAGCTATACTATTTTAAGCATGCTTCAGTTCCTCAATTCACAACCCCATTAATGCCTTAAAGTTTTTACAAAAAAACGAGTAATTTTTATCTATTTGCTAACGGGGCTGAAATGGAAAACTACATTAATATTGAAAGTGATGTTCAATTTCAAACTTTGGAAGACTGTGATCATTTTGAATATGTCAACATTCTGAACTCTGCTAACATTAATGACTTTTCAAAGTTGAAATATTTTAAAAATGTTGAGCGTTTATTTTTGATTGATAGTTCAATAACCGATTTAAGCCCGTTACAAGATTTACATAAACTTCGAATTTTAAATATTTCAGGCACAGCCATTGAGGATCTTTCACCTCTGGCACATTTGGAAAATCTAGAAATTATTGATGCGAGCAACACTCCTATAACTGATTTGTCGCCTCTGTCTAATAAGCTTTGTCTTACTGAGTTATTCCTCAATAACTGCCCCATCTCGGATTTGTCTTGTCTTCAAAATACGCCTGAACTCAACTGGTTAGAGATAGCTAAAAGCTCTGTGAAAGATCTCACTCCTCTTGCTACATTCAAAAAGCTCACAACCTTGAATATCTCCAACACACCAGTTGAAGATATTTCATGTCTTGAGAGTATTACGTCTCTATCGAAAATTGACATGGAGGGGCTTGAGCATCTGCAAAACAAGAGCTCATATGTGAAGAGTGGAAATAAACTCATTCGCCCTGCTGAAGATTATAAAGAATTTTTCGATTTGCTTCTTGAGGACTGCCCGAAACAATTACAAGAAAAAGCATGGTCTCATTTTCAAGATCATTATGACCAAGGTTTTTATTGTGCTTTTTTAAAAGCTGTAGAAGCCCTACAAAATGATGATAATCAAGTAATGCTCCGCGTTGATTGGAAAGCTTCAAATGAGGTGCTAGACCAACTCAATAGACTTCTACACACTCATGGCTTCGAGCCTTTTTCTCCAACTTACATAGATGATAGCGCACCTATTGATGATCAGCTAAAGACCTTCGCAAATTGGCTTTTGGAAAAAGAGTATACTTATTTCGGCTGGGACATGGGCTCTGATGAGTATTTTGGTTTTATTGTTAGAGCTGAACACGCCTCCCAAATATTGAATATTTCTCAAAGGCTTGGTTTGCAAATAAGTGATCTTAGTTGCTCTTCACAAAATACTGATGTGTTGTGATTTGCCAGAAACTTGGAACAAGCCGAAACTGTAGTCATAGAGTTCGAGTGCCCCTCCTTAATCATTCGTTCTCTTTTATAATGGCAGTAATTTCTCGAAAGGCTCATCTATGGTATCGGCAGTCTTCTCTCTATCACGCTTGCTTTTAGCTGCGTTATTCGTTCTGTTTTCATTGATGTGGTTAGGTTCTCTTAGCGCTGAAGAAAGAAAACCACTCCCCAGTTATGTGATTGAAGAGTTCGGCAAACCACCTGCTATCCCAAAAGGACCGCTTTCTAAAGACATACAAACAGCTGTGAAGATGGCGTTTGTTGATGCGATGAAACAATCGGTTTGGGGACGCGATCAGACGGTTGCCTTGAACGAAATTGTGCAATCGAAAGATCCACGACTTGTTTGGATTATTACTGATTTGATGCGCTTTACTGCGGGTCAACAGTTACATGACACTCTTGCTGAAGCTGCCTCACTGTTACTTGGTAAGGATCTCGCGAAGTCGAATGCCTGGGGTGGAATTACTGATCATCTTATCGCTTGGGATGTACCTGCGCCTCCTCAATATTTATAAGTAAAGCGCGAAATTTTCACAAGTGTTGTGCCTGGCTGGGATAAGATTTTCGTTGAAGGTGATATTGATTGGCGACATGTCTCTTGGGGCGGTGTTCTCATTGATGACCGTAAATATAACAAAACTGATGATGAGTGTAACTGCATTCCTGCTGCCGACAATCCGAAGGTTATTAAAGCAAAAGATGCCACTTGGTTGAAAGATAAAGACATTGTATTTGGCATAGAGGTCAATGGTGAATTTCGAGCTTATCCGCGCCGGATCATGGAAGTTCGCGAAATGGTCAATGACACTTTAGGAGGGCGTCATCTTGGTATTCCTTACTGCACTTTGTGCGGGGCTGCGCAGGCTTACTTTACTGACCGGGTGCCAGCTGGGGTTAAGCGACCGATTTTACGGACCTCAGGGTTACTCATCAGATCGAATAAAGTGATGTATGACATCAATACATTTTCGGTTTTTGATACATTTAAAGGCAAGGCTGTAACTGGCTCACTTGCCAAGAAAAACGTGCAACTACGCCAGGCCAGTGTTGTCACAACTGATTGGGGAACATGGAAAAAGGCCCACCCTCAGACAACCGTATTGGTGGAAGAGCTTGCGCTTGGTCGTGATTTTGATTTTCGTAATAATCGCGATGCCAACGGCCCCATTTTCCCCGTTGGTGATGTTGATCCACGATTGTCAGTGCATGAAGATATTATTGGTGTCATTACGGCTTCTGGCAAACCGGTTGCATTTCAGCGTAGCAAAGCCTTTATCGCATTGAAAAAAGGGCAAGACGTTGCTTTTGAAAATGTACAATTGAAACTTGATGCTGGTGGCATCAAGGCAGTTGATAAAGACGGAGCTGACCTTGGCAGTCACCAAGCGTTTTGGTTTGCCTGGTCGCAATTTTATCCGAAAACTGAACTATGGTCTGGCTGAAGACATATTTTGCCAGACTTGTCTCTTTGAGAGGCTGTAATACTAGGCCGTAGACTCATAAATTAAGCTTCAATTTTGTTAATGCCATCACGGGCGAGTTCGTCGGCTCGTTCGTTTTCTGGGTGGCCAGCATGGCCTTTGACCCAGCGCCATGTGACGTTATGTTTCTCTTCAGCCTCAACCAGAGCTTGCCAAAGGTCGGCGTTTTTAACGGGCTTTTTATTGGCAGTTTTCCAACCGTTTTTTTTCCAGTTATGAATCCAAGATGTAATGCCGCCTTTCACGTAGTTTGAATCCGTATAAAGCACGACTTTAGACGGCGCTGCTTTTAAAGCGTTAAGAGCTTCGATTGCAGCCAATAGTTCCATGCGGTTATTGGTTGTTTCAGCTTCGCCGCCATTTATTTCTTTGCGGTGATCATCTTTTATAAGAACAGCGCCCCAACCACCAGGACCAGGATTGCCTGAACAGGCACCATCGGTGTAGATGATGATTGCGTCTTCTTCTTCGTTGGACATTTTTTTCTCACCCTCTTAGAGCTGACTGCTTTCATGCTTGAAAGATGCAGTGCCATAAATTGTTTTTACCTGCTCATAATTTTATTTAGTCTTTTAACGGATGACCCGGCATCAATTCATATGGGTGCACCCAACCATCAAGCGCTTTTATGCGGTCTAACCATGAGGCAATAGCAGGATAATCAGCCCAAGAGACACCAAATTCGTCTGGCCAAAAGAGATATCCACACATTGAAATGTCTGCGATGGTTGGTTCATCACCAATGGCAAAAGCATTATTTTCAAGATGGTTGTTAAGTATCTTCAAGCAAGGTTTGATGCGAGCTCTTAAAAACTGGGTCACATCTGTTTCGCCCGTTTTGGCGAATTGTAGGAGATATCTTAGGGCTGCTACGTAACCCGTTAGTTTATGATTATCCCATAAGAGCCATCTTAAGATTTCTAGTTCTTCATCTTCCGTTTTTGCATCGAACTTATTAAACTTTTTGGAGAGATATTTCAGGATGACCCCAGATTGAGAGAGGCTTTTCTCTCCATCGATCAACGCTGGAACTTCACCCATTTCATTGAGTTCTAAATATTCAGGTGTTTTGCTTTCTCCATTGAAGAAATCAACAAATTTTGCATCCCAATCTGCGCCGCAGAGGTTGAGCATAAGGGCGGCTTTATAAGCATTTCCAGATTGAGCAAAACATGTCAGTTGGATTTTCGTCATTTTATTTCTCTGCCTCTTTGTGATCCTTGATTTTTTAACTTTCTCTTTTACTAACTGATTTGAAAGCCATATGAGCCTGGATTGGTGATGGATTGATGAAATTTTAATTTACGAAGATATTCTAACGGATCTTTTTTCGCCACCAATGCGCCTTCATTCACGATCAGCCAATCATTTGTGCGTGTGAGTAAAAACCGAAGTGCGGCTGCTCGCGCTATAATTGGCAGAGCTTCTAATTCATTTGCTTCTATTGGTCTTTTTTTATTGTACGCATTTAATAACCGGCTTGCTTTGGTGACATTATAGCTAACGTCTTTTTCAAAGCACCAAGCGTTTAATGTGATAGCGATGTCGAGAATTAAAAAATCTGAGCAGGCGAAGTAAAAATCGATCAGACCAGAGACTTGATCATTGAGAAAGAAAACATTGTCTGGAAATAGGTCTGCATGAATGATGCCTTTTGGCAAATCTGTTGGCCAATTGGCCGTGAGAAAGTCGAGTTCATTTTCAATAAGGCTTACTAAATTTTGATCTATTGAATTTATATCACCTTCAATGGCCTGATAAAACTCTTGCATGCCCTTAATGGTAAAACTATTGGCTCTTGTATTTTTGAAACTCAAACCGCTTTGATGGAAGTTGGCCATAGCATTACCAAGTTCACCACAGTGATGGGCAGTTGGCCAACGCACTGACATGCCATCCAGAAATGTAAACAACGCAGCTGGCCGCCCTGCGCACATAAGCAAGCTATTGCCTTCTTGGTCTCGAATAGGGGTTGGGCAAGTGATGCCACCTTTTGCGAGGTGTTCGATTAAATCTAGGAAGAAGGGTAGATCATCTTTATTCACCCGTTTTTCATAGAGGGTTAAGATATATCTGCCTTTTTCTGTTTCTAATAAAAAGTTGGTGTTTTCAACTCCTTCAGCGATACCTTTAAACGACTTGGGAGCGCCTAAATCAAAGCTGCTTAGAAAATCATTTAACTGTTGATCGGAGACGTTTGTATATACTGCCATGCATATTCTTTCAGAGGCTATCTTGCCTTGTTATTTATTCTTTTTAAGCTTTTTCTCGCAATTGGCGGGGAAGTTTAAAGGCTACATTTTCTGTGGCTGTTGTGATGATTGAAACAGTGGTTTCATAACGATCTTTAAAAGACGTGATGATTTCATCTACCAAAACTTCTGGAGCCGAAGCCCCTGCTGTTATCCCGATTTTTGTAAATCCGTTGATTTTGTCCCATGGAATTTCAGACGCGTTTTGTACTAAAACGGCAAGCTTTGCACCAGCGCGTTCTCCCACTTCCACAAGACGCATTGAATTCGAGCTATTCGGAGCGCCAACAACTAAAAGACAATCGACTTGTTCAGCAATTTCCTTCACTGCTTCTTGGCGATTTGTTGTTGCGTAACAGATGTCTTCTTTTTTAGGGCTTTGAATTTCAGGAAAGCGCTGTTTTAAAATATTGACGATTTCAATCGTGTCATCAATAGACAATGTTGTTTGCGTGATAAAACTTAGATTTTTCGGATCAACAGGGACAAACTTTTCAGCGTCGCTCACTGTTTCCACTAACGTAACCGCACCATCTGGTAATTGCCCCATAGTCCCAATCACTTCTGGGTGACCGGCGTGCCCTATTAGGATGATTTCGGCTCCCTTGTCATATAATCTTTCAGCTTCAATATGGACCTTTGAAACCAATGGACAGGTGGCATCTAGAAAGAAGAAATTTCGTCTTTTGGCTTCTTCAGGTACGATTTTGGCAACACCGTGAGCTGAGAAAATAACGGGAGCTTCTGTGTCAGGGATTTCATCGAGCTCTTCAACGAAAACAGCACCCTTTTCCTTCAAGCTATCAACCACATATTTATTATGAACGATTTCATGACGCACATAAATTGGAGCGCCATATTTCTCTAAGGCGAGCTCAACAATTTGCACGGCCCTGTCCACACCGGCACAAAAGCCGCGAGGAGCAGCCAATAGTATATCCAATGTTTCTTTTGGTTCGCTCATTGTATCTTTACCGTTCATTTTTTCTTTGGAACCTTATTTATTTTCATAATTTCAGGCAAAAATTTACTTTGTTAAGTGATTTATCTGCTTTTTGAAGAGAAGTACATTATTTCAGTATTGACGATCTTTTTTTTGCCAGAAAAATCATTATTCTTAGGCTTTAAAATTCATAGACATATTTGTTGACTATTTTTGGGTGTTTGTTCAACAAAATACGTATTATGAGTTTGCTTTAAAACTTATAATTATAATCTATTTATATGGTGAAAGTGCAATATAATTAATTTTGAGTTTGTCTTGAATAGATCACCAGAGTTGATAAAATAATTTTTAAAAAGAGAGTTCTATCTTTATTATCTATTTTTTGATGATTTTTGTGATCTAGAGAGTTGCGCTAATTTACCAAAGATGCACTCACCATTTGGGGACGTTTTTAATGCCGTTTTTGTCACTTTTGCAACGCGTTATGGTTGCAACCTTTTGTTTTGCCAGAAATTTTGTTGCGATATCGCAAGTTTTTCGGATTGTTCTGATTTCTTTTCTTGGCGTCGTGCTTACTGGCTGTAGTCTTGGTAGTGTTCCCTCATTTGGCAATTTAGGTGGCAGTGTTTTTGGTTCTTCTGAAAAGAAACAAGAACCTTCAGCCGCTCAGAAAGTTTTAAGTGAAGACCGTCTTCTTGCTGAAGCCAAGCAAGAAGTGACAGCGCTTGACCAAGGGGCAAAACAAGCAAGTCTTTGTACTAAATTTAAAATTTGGGATGCTGAGCGCTTTCTCACGGTTTATGACGTTGGTCGTTATGGTGATGGCCTAGCCGTACGCTATCGCGGTGAACTCACCAAAGCTGCCCGCGAGTGTGTGTTACAACCTGGTGTTGCTCATGTGAAAGTTGGCTTTGCTGGCCGGGTTTTGTTAGGGCCTAAAGGTCAAGCAGGCCAAGTACAACTTCCATTGCATATCTACCTTACAGATAAAAAAGGCAAGATCTTAAAAAATACCAAAATTGCCGTTCCTGTGAATATTGAACAAGGAAAGCCAATTGGTTATTTCTCAATGGTCAAAAAAATCGATATTCCTTTAACTGAAGGTCGTTCAGGTAAAGATTTCAGATTATTCATCGGCTTTGACAAAATTGAAAAATCTTAAAAACTAGTCAAGTTAGCAGATCAATGGGTTCTTTTTAGAACCCGCGGTACTATCAGTTTATGAAAAGGGCTGATGAGACTTAGGTAAGCTTTGCCAAAAATATTGTTGCGCTTTACCAATGTGGTTGCCCTGATTTTCGCTTTATTATCTTGAAGTTTGACTTGTTCAACAATGAGGCGGAAATCTAAGTGCCAATCGTTAAAACCTAAGATAATTCGTTCATTTGTTTCTTCGCAAACTGGAAAAAAACCTATTAAGTCCAATTGCTTATTTGGCGAACTGGTAAAGGTATCTCTTGTTTTCAGGCCAATTTTTTTCGCAAAAAAATCTCTCAGAGCTAATAGATTTTCAATCCAAGATGGGAAGTTTGTTAGTGAGTTTTCTGCGGCAGCTCTGCTGTTTTCATAAGTCACCGGGCTGATATATTCAAACGCATCTGCCCAGTCAGCATCTTTTAAACATGTGTGAGGTAAATCAACAGGGACTTCTATGGGGTTTTCTTTTGAGAGAGGCCGTTCTTCAAGCTTTTTCATCATGGGGTTACTCCTCGCATTTTCCGAAAAGAGTGTACTAAATATTCGTTTATTGTGCCATTAAATGCTGGGAATGATCAAAGGAATATTTGACTTCTTCACGAAGTTGCCTATCATTCACACTACATATTGTCAGTTAACGACTGCGAGAGAGATCAGAACTTATTTTTGCAAGTCTCAGGGGTAACCTGTTATTTGCCAGTAAAGTTTCTGACGCCGAAGGAGCAACCCCCCCGGAAACTCTCAGGCAAAAGGATCGCAGCTTCTAATGACATTCTGGAAAGTAGAATGATGTTTCATTCTCACCCACGGGGAAAAAGGGGTTTGCATTTAGCTTTAAAAGCGAATGTAGCTAACAACCCTTGAATTGATGATTAAAAAATTATCAATTCTATAAATCTCTCAGGTTCCGCGACAGAAGGGGGGTATGGCTTGTTATTTTGAGTGGCTTTTATTGCCCCAAATTTAGGTCAAAATTTCTGTTAGAGCGGAGCGACTATGTCTGAACAAAATGAACTGAAACAAACGGCATTTCATGATTTGCACCTTGAGCATGGCGCAAAAATGGTGGAATTCGCTGGTTATTCTATGCCTCTTTACTATGAGAAGGGCATCAAGCAAGAACATCTTTATTGCCGCGAAACAGTTGGTTTGTTTGATGTTTCTCACATGGGGCAAGCAGAACTTATTGCTGAAAATTATGAAACTGCGGCCCGTGCTTTAGAAAAAATCGTCCCTGGTGATGTGTTAAACCTCAAGCCTGAGCGATTGCGCTATTCAGTTCTTCTCAATGAACAGGGCGGTATTGAAGATGACCTGATGATCACGCACCGCGTTCAAGCTGATGGGACTCATATAGTTGGCTTGGTGGTTAATGCGGGGCGGAAATCTCATGATTATGCTTACATCAGCTCCTATTTGCCGGATGAGGTCGATTTTAAAATTTTAGATGATCGCCAACTGCTTGCTCTTCAAGGGCCGGATGCTGAAAAAATTATGGCGGTGTGGTGCGGTGAAGCTGTTGGTATGCCTTATATGTCAGAAATCGATACCAATTTTTTTGATGTACCATGCCGTGTTTCTCGCTGTGGTTATACAGGCGAGGATGGTTTTGAACTTTCTCTTGCCAATGAAGATGCTAGCCGCGTTGCAAAGATGCTTATGAGCCACCCGGATGTTGAGCTTATTGGCCTTGGCGCCAGAGATAGTTTGCGCCTTGAGGCCGGTTTTTGTCTTTATGGCCATGACATTGATACAAGCATTACACCCATTGAAGCTGACCTTTCATGGATTATGAATAAGAGACGCCGGCAGGAGGGTGGGTTTTTGGGTGATACTGTCATTCTTAACCAGGTGGCTAATAGCCCTTCTAAACGTCGCGTTGGTTTATTGCCTGATGGTCCTGCGGCTCCCGCTCGAGAAGGGGCGAAATTGTTTAATGAGCAGATGCAAGAAATTGGGGTCGTTACCAGTGGTGGTTTTGGGCCAACCATAGGGGGGCCTGTTGCGATGGGCTATGTCACGCTGCCTCATGATCAATTAGGTACATCAATTTTTGTGGAAGTTCGGGGGAGAAAATCGCTTTGGCGGGTCACTGACCTACCGTTTACGCCTTATAGAACTTATAATGCGAAACGCCCAACACAGCACTAGCTCACTCGTTAATAATAATATTTTTAAAAATAATAGATCTGCTTAATTTTACATTTGGAGTTTTTGATGACTAAAACTTATTACAGCCAATCTCATGAATATGTTTCTGTTGAAGATGGTGTCGCCACCATTGGCATTACCCATTACGCACAAAGTCAATTGGGTGACATTGTGTTTGTTGAACTACCTGAAACTGGCCGCGGCTTTAAACAAGGTGATGAAGCGGCTGTGGTTGAATCTGTGAAAGCTGCGAGTGAGGTCTACACACCAATTGCAGGTGAAACAACTGAGATGAACGAAGACTTGGCCGCAAACCCTGCCCTTGCAAACGAAGACCCTGAAGGGGCTGGATGGTTTTTCAAACAAACGATTACTAATGAAGATGAGCTGACCAAACTAATGGACCGCGCTCAATATGACGCCTTTGTAAAAGAGAACCAATAAAGAGATTTTTTCGATGCGATATTTGCCACATACTGAGAGCACACGCCAAGCGATGCTTGACACGATCGGTGTTGCTTCCATTGAAGATTTATTTGAGCAAGCGGGTACACCGCAAGAGCAACCGCCCACCTCCTTGCCACCTCATAAATCTGAGATGGAAGTTGAACAGCACTTATCTCAACTTTCAGGTTTAAACCGAGCCGCTGGTGATGGCCCGTTTTTTGTGGGGTGTGGAGCCTATCGCCATCATGTACCAGCAAGTGTTGATCATCTCATTCAACGGTCAGAATTTTTAACATCATACACACCATATCAACCAGAAATCAGCCAAGGGACATTGCAATATTTATTTGAGTTCCAAACTCAAGTGGCAAATCTTCTTGGCTCTGAAATTGCCAACGCTTCTCTTTATGATGGCTCAACTGGCTGTGGTGAGGCTGTTTTAATGGCGCACCGCATTACAAGACGCAAGAAGGCTTTGCTTTCTGGCAATCTACATCCTCATTATGCAAGTGTGGTGAAAACCCTATCGCATATGAGTTCTTTTCAGGTTGACCAATCTGAAGTGGTGGCTGGGCAATCTGCTACGGATGATCTCATTGCCAAAATTGACGATGAAACTTCATGTGTTGTTGTGCAAACACCTGATGTGTTCGGCTCTCTTTATGATCTCAAACCCATCGCAGAAGCAGCGCAAGCGAAGGGCGCTTTGCTCATAGCTGTTGTGACTGAAGTTGTTTCCTTAGGGGCGGTGCAAGCCCCAGGCGACATGGGTGCGGATATTGTGATTGCCGAGGGGCAATCTATAGGCAATGGCCTTAATTTTGGTGGTCCTTATTTGGGGCTTTTTGCATGCCGCCAAAAATATGTACGGCAAATGCCGGGCCGGGTTTGTGGTGAAACTATTGACGCTGATGGTAAGCGCGGCTTTGTGCTCACTCTTTCAACACGTGAGCAGCATATTCGCCGTGAGAAAGCGACATCTAATATTTGCACGAACTCTGGCCTTTGTTGCCTTGCTTTTAGCATTCATATGACCTTGCTTGGTGAAAGGGGCATGAAAAAACTTGCGGCCCTTAATCACTCTAAAGCCGTGCAACTTTCAAAGGCTTTATCAAACATAGATGGTGTTGAGATTATCAACCAAAGTTTCTTCAATGAATTTACCGTCCGTCTTAAACAGTCAGCTGAGCAAACAGTGGAGACTTTGGTGAAGAAGAATATTTTGGCCGGTGTGCCCGCATCACGCCTTTGGCCTGACCGACCGGATGTTGAAAATCTTCTTATTATAGCAGCAACAGAAACTGTGAGTGATGATCATATCAATGAGTTATGTGCTGAATTAAAGGAGGCGCTCAATGCTTAATAATAAAGGACGGGTAACGCGCCCACAAGAAAGCACTGACGACCACATTGAAACACAAGACAGCTATAGCGGTCATAAAGGTTTGTTGATGAATGAGCCGCTTCTTTTTGAAGTGGGGGGACTTGACAAAACCGGTGTTGATTTGCCCGATTGTTCTGAGACTGAGAACATGCTTGGCGGGCTTGAGCGCGCAGGTGAAATCGGTTTGCCTGGATTATCAGAACCTGAAGCTGTTCGTCATTATGTTCGCTTAAGCCAACAAAACTATGCCATTGATAGTGGGTTTTATCCGCTTGGGTCTTGCACGATGAAACACAACCCACGTTTGAACGAAAAGATGGCGCGTTTACCTGGTTTTACAGATATTCACCCACTTCAACCGCAATCAAGCGTGCAAGGGGCACTCCAGTTAATGGAGCAACTTTCGCACTGGCTGCTTGAGTTGACTGGCATGGAAGCCATTGCGCTTTCTCCAAAAGCTGGGGCCCATGGTGAGCTTTGTGGCATGATGGCGATTAAAGCTGCGTTAGAGGCTGCTGATAGCTCTCGTAATATTGTGCTTGTGCCTGAAAGTGCGCACGGCACAAACCCTGCCACAGCGGCGCAACTTGGGTTCAAGGTTGCTTCTATTCCAGCAGATGCAGATGGCACTGTTCGTGCTCATGCTGTTCAAACAGCCATTGAGGAAAATGGTGCAGAGACCATTGCTGGTATTATGCTGACTAACCCTAACACCTGCGGGTTATTTGAGCGCGAGATTAAAGCTATTGCAGACGCTGTTCATGAAGCTGGTGGGTATTTTTATTGCGATGGTGCGAATTTTAACGCGATTATGGGGCGGGTTCGCCCTGGTGATCTTGGCGTTGATGCGATGCATTTTAATTTGCATAAAACCTTCTCAACTCCTCATGGGGGCGGGGGGCCTGGTTCTGGGCCAGTTGTTCTCTCGCAACGTCTTTCAGCGTTTGCACCTGTTCCGTTTTTGCAAAAAAGTGATGATGGGTTAACATTGATCGAACATGAAGACGGCGATGATACTGAGGCTGAGCCATTTGGTCGTCTCACCGCGTTCCATGGCCAGATGGGCATGTATGTGCGAGCGCTTTCTTATATTCTTAGTCATGGTCTTGATGGTCTGGCTCAGGCAAGTGGTGACGCTGTTCTTAACGCCAATTATGTTCGTGCTAAACTCAAGCACCTTCTCAACCAGCCTTTTGGTGATCAGGCCTGTATGCATGAAGTTTTATTTGATGAGAGCAGCCTAGCTGGCACAGGTGTGACAACACTTGATATCGCCAAGCGACTTATTGATGAGGGCTTCCATCCGATGACGATATATTTCCCGCTTGTTTGTAAGGGGGCGATGCTTATTGAGCCAACGGAAAGTGAATCTCAAGCGAGCATTGATCTTTTTGTTGAGACGCTAGCTTCTTTAATTGAAGAAGCAAAGGCAGGTGAGACTGAAGAGGCTTTCCATCAAGCACCCGTGCATACACCTCGTCGCCGACTTGATGAAACGGCAGCTGCAAGGAAACCTATTTTGCGGTTTGAAAGTTCTTCAAATTGATAGGGCGCATCTCACTCATATTGGTTGCAGTTTTACTGGCCTATTTATTATTTTGGCCAGTTCCGGTTGACCCTGTAGCGTGGAAAGCACCAACTTCTGTTGGGTATGTTGGTGCTTTTCAACCCAATCAACTTTTAAAAAATCTCGATTTTATTGACCTCAATGGTGAAACTGGGCCAGAAGATGCCGCACTTGGAGCCGATGATACTCTCTATGTTTCCACTCATTCTGGTAAGGTCCTTAAAGTCGATCTTCAAACAAAATCAGTTACAGAATTTGCTGATCCAAAGGGGCGCGTTTTAGGCCTTGAAGTTTCTTCAGATGGCACTCTTTATGGCGCTGATCCTTATCAGGGTTTGTTGAAAATAACCTCAACTGGCGACGTTGAAATTCTCACTAATCAATCTTCTGATGGGCAACAGATTATTTATGCGAATGATTTAGATATCACTCGTAATGGTATAATTTATTTTACTGATGCTTCGCAAAAATTTTCGCCCAAAGCTGCTGGTGGAACTTTGCCGGCCTCACTACTTGATTTGGTTGACCATGGGGGCAATGGGCGCGTGCTCTCTTATGATCCTCAAACAAAACAAACAAGCACAGTGCTTAAAAATTTGAATTTTGCGAACGGCATTGCTCTTGCCAAAGATGATAGCTATTTGCTCATTGCTGAGACGGGTACATACAGTATTTTAAAGCACTGGCTTAAAGGTGAAAAGACAGGACAAACAGAAGTGCTGCTTGAAAACTTGCCTGGCTTTCCTGATAATATTAATGACAATCCTGATGGAACTTTTTGGGTTGGCTTAGTTAGCCCTCGCTCAGTTCCTTTGGACATGCTTTCCTCTTACCCTTTTTTACGCAAAGTGATGATGAGATTGCCCGAGGCTATTCGCCCGAAACCTCAACGCTATGGCTTTGCTGTGAAGTTTTCCGGTGAGGGGAAAATTTTAGAAACGCTTCAAGACCCTAAAGGCGCCTACGCCATGGTGACGGGTGGTTTAAATGTGGGTGACAGTATTATTGTTACCAGCTTGACTGAGGGGCGGTTGGGAATTTTGAAGAAATGAAATATTGCTTGTTCTTTTAGCGAGCCCCCTTTCCCTATCATATCTTTCAATCTGGATTGGGCTGCCCCTTTCTTTATTTCTTTTTTATAAATTTACTCTTCATTTTTCATTGATGAATTAACAGCAGCTTCTTTGTCTTCACGCGAATGCGAGCAAAGCTCTTGTTTTTCCTCTCATTTTCGCGAGCAGGGTTCACGCACTCGTGAGGATTGATCACGAAACACATACTTTTTCTCCTTCATTATCAAACGATTTCACGGGGCTGTGAGGTGCTCTTTTTTTTCTCAGCGCGATGGGCCATGTTCTTTTCAACGCAAGCCACACGGCACAAAGCAATGTGGCAGAAAATTAAAATCGGAGAAGATTTATGAAAAAATTATTCGCTTTATCTATTGTTCTATTTTCACTTGTTGGTGGTTCTGTTTCAGCATTTGCTGAATTTGAAAGTTCTGTAAATACACACTCTCTAGAATTTCCAAATTCTTTAGATCTTAACAGCCTTGAATTCCCAAACTCTGAAGATGTAGATGTTGTATTATTTCCATAAGGATAGAATTTGTTAATTAAGGTTTTTAGAAATAGATCGAACCGAGATTTTATCCTCCCCTCCCTCCCCTCAGACGAGTTTCGGTAGGTCTATTTAACCTAAAAGACACCAGATCAGATATTGGCTTGAGTGCTCAAACTGGTCTGGTGTTTTTTTGTTGGGGGAGTGCAACTTTAATCTTCTTGCTCTTCAAAAACTTCTTTGGCGGCTTTTATAGCGTGAATCGCTCTGGGAAAACCGGCATAAAGGCTCATTTGTAAGATGATCTCAATGATCTCCTCTTTGGTAAGGCCGACATTTAACCCAGCTTTGATATGAACTTTTAATTCACTCGACGCATCACCTAGGGTGATAAGCGACGCGATCGTAGCAATTTGTCGATCTCTCAAAGCTAATGCGTCCCGAGAGTAAATATCACCAAAGGCATATTCAGTGATGAACTTGCTGAGGTCTGGAGAGGTTTCGCTTATACCTTTCAATACATCTTGGCCTGTGGTGCCGTGAATTTTGTTTAAAAGGGCGTGACCTCTTTCGAAACGTTCATTTTCAGTTTTCTCTGTCATTTTTACTCAGCCTATCACTGCATTTGTCATTGAAACTTTATCTTAATTCTTAGTTAGATAAAACTTGAAGCAACAAAAATTAGGGCACAAAAAAACCGAGCTCTAGTAATAGAACTCGGTTTTTAAAATTTCTTATTTTAAGATCTAAATTTAGTTCATACGATCTTTTAGTTCAGAGATTGACTGGTTAATCAACTCATCACCTTTTGAGCCAGTTGCTTGGCCTGCTAGAAGCGTTTCAGAAGCTTTTACTGCTGCATCAATAGCAGCTGTTCTTACTTCTTCAACAGCCTTTGCTTCAGCTTGTACGATTTTTAGATCAGCAGCTTTTGAGCGACGCTCTAAAGTTTCTTCTAATTTCTCGCGTGTTTCTTTTGCGAAATTTTCAGCTTCTTTTTTCGCTTGGGCTACAATGCCTTCAGCTTCTTGTTCTGCTTCTCTTGCTTTTCTTTGATACTCAGCCAAGATATGCTGGGCTTCTTCACGAAGTTTGCGGGCTTCATCCAATTCTTTTTGAATGTCAGCTGAGCGTTTGTCTAATGCACTGCCAATTAGCTCTGGCACTTTTTTCCAAACCAATAGTGCGACAAATGTGAAGAAAAATATAGATACCCAAAAAGATGGATCTGCTAAAAAACTCATATTTTGCGACCTTTCTTAAGATCTTACTTTGAATAATTATTAAACCGATTTTTATAATCGCTACTTATTTCAAAGCTTGTTCAATATCTTGATCTGATAGTTTTGCTCCAACCAGCTTTTCAACAATTGTAGCTGTTGTCGATTGAGCGATCTTGTTTACTTCACCAAAAGCTTCTTCTTTTGCCTTGGCAATGCGATTTTCAGCGCTTTCTGCTTTTTTGCTGATTTTTTCTTCGACAGCTTTTTGCTCGGCATCAATTTCAGCTTTTAGTTTTGCGCGAGTTTCTTCCGCAATTCCGTTTGCTTTTTGGCGAGCTGTTGCCAATGCTTCTTCATAATTTGCAATGGCTTTGTCTGTTTCTTCTTTCAAGCGATTGGCTTCATCCATATCTCTTTGGATGCGGTCTTGACGTTCTTCTAGAACTTCGCCAATGCGTGGCAAGGCCATACGAGAAATTACAACATATAAAATGATGAAGGTGATGGCGAGCCAAACAAGTTGTGCTTCAAATTTTGAGCTATCAAATGGTGGAAACACCGCTTTATGGCCATCTGCCGGGACTTCAGTGTGAGTAGTATTGCTTTTTTCTGCCACGGTCACTTATCCTAAGCTTGTCACTAGACATTGCCAAATTACAAATCAATATCTGGCACATCTATGTATCTTTAGATTACACGATTTACGTGTTTGTCAGCCTCTCGAATTTACATTCAAATCTACGAGGGCTTTTTAGAATTCTTGTCTTTGTTTTTATAAAATTGAATGAGATAAACTCAGATTGCAATTTTATTTCAGCACAAAGTTGCTGGTTTAGATTTTTCAAAAAATCTTAAAAGATAAAACTGGAGCTTTAAGATTTCTCATTAAAACTCCAGTTTTATTTATTGTATTAGCCGTATAGCGCTAGGAATGCGATAACAAGCGAGAAAATGCCAAGCGCTTCTGTCAACGCAAAGCCTAGAAGTAGGTTTGTGAATTGACCTGGAGCTGCTGAAGGGTTGCGTAGTGCACCAGCAAGATAATTACCAAAGATCAAACCAAGACCGATACCTGCGCCGCCCATACCGAGACACGCAATACCAGCACCAATCATTCTAGCTGCTTCAACTTCCATTTTAGGCTCCTTTAGTTTCGAAATAGCTGTAATTCAAAAATTGAATTGTTTCAAAGAACGTTTTACTGATGTTTCCTTCATTCAAATAAAACGCTCTAATTTCTTTAATGCGACGGGTGCATAGCATCCCGAAGGTAAATACAGGTTAGCGTTGCAAACACGAAGGCTTGCAAGAACGCCACCAAAAACTCAAGTGCAGTTAATGCCACACCAATTGCGAACGGCATGACAGATGCCAAAATACCTAATGTTCCTAACGATCCAAGGCTCACAATAAAACCAGCAAAAACTTTCATTGCCACGTGCCCCGCTAGCATATTCGCAAAAAGACGAAGAGATAGGCTAATCGGACGAGATAGGAAAGAAATAATTTCAATTGGTACAAGGATTGGTAAAAGCACCAAAGGTACATCAGGGATGAATAATTTAAAAAATCCAAGCCCATGCTTGAAGAGACCGTAACCAACAACGACTGTCATAACCAACATAGCTAATGCAAAGGTGACAATGATGTGACTTGTTACAGTGAAAGCATGTGGGATTGGAATGATGCCGAAAAGATCTGCAGGTAATAGGCCAATAACATTACAGAATAGCACGAAGATAAAGAGTGTGAAAACAAGTGGGAAGAATTTCATGCCCTCAGTGCCTAAGATTTGGCGAACGAGGTTGGCTATAAATTCATACATCATTTCAGCGACGGATTGCCAACGACCTGGAACCAATGCTCTGCCGCGCATACTGAAAATTAAGAATGCAGCGCTTAGACCAACGGCTAGGACCATATAAAGTGTTGAATTCGTGAAAGAGGCGTCAACACCAAAGAATTCCATTGGAAATAACGTCTTAATTTCAAACTGGTGAATTGGATCTAAACCGCCATTTTCACTTGCCACGTTGCATCTCCATTTCTGTGCTTCGGTTGCCCACAAGCAACCGTGCTTATTAATTTTTGCCTCAGGTGCATACTTTGCCACTGTGACTTACTGATTATGGTCTTTTTCACCCAAACTCTCAGCTTCTCGTTCTTTTTTAGCTAGTCGCAGGACATTATTCACACCTGCGCCAAAACCAATAAGCATCAATAGAATGAGCCATAGTGGCTTCGTATCAAACCACGTATCAAATTGCCATCCTAAAAATGCGCCAACCAGAACTGCAACCACAAATTCGGTACCCATGCGCATAGCTTTGCCAATGGCGTTTCCATCCCGTTCAGGCGTTTTATTTGCCTTACTTTCTTGGACGGTATCCATTTGCTCCTTGAGCTGACCAAATCTATCCTCAAGGGATTTGTCACCCTTTAAGGTGCTTTTTTCATCTTGGTCAGATGGAGATGGCATTGATACCTCATTTTTTGGGTCTTTGATCATGTCTGATCACAGCTCCCTCAGCGGGCTGGACCATAGTCTTGCCATTTTCCGCTGTCAAGCGCTCGAACCTGCTTTTAGGTGATTTGTCGCGAATTAATTTTCTAATTTGAGAAATATTTTGTTTTTCCGGCAAAATACTCCACTTTTTGGGTGTTTTTTTATTATCAAAAGCCAAAAAATGTGAAATTTCTATATTTTTTGATTTGGAGTTTATCTTCCAATTTTACGGAGCTTTTGCCTCGATTGCCAGAGCGTGAATTTTGCCATTTAGCTCTTCAGCTAAAATTTTATTGATTGCTTGATGAATTTGTAGCCTTGATTTGCCGGTAAATTCATTTGAACTAATTTTAACACGAAAATGACTCTCGCCTGTTCCTGGTGAGCCTGCATGGCCTGCATGCATGTGACTTTCATTGATCACTTCAAGAGATGTGGGTGCAAGGGCCTCATTTAATTTTGCGCTGATAATATCTGCCATTGATGTTTGGTCTGAATGATTAACTGACATTTTTCGCTTTCTTAAATTCTCATAGTAAAAAAATTAGATTTCGCTCCCTTCTTTTGTTTTCGTGAGAGCAAATTTAGGCTATAGTGCGACGCCCTTTGAGACCGATACTTCCCTTTTTTGTGGTAAGATAATCTCGATTGATCAAGTTAAACCCTTAAGTCTGGTAAAATAGGTCTGTAATTTCCTTTTATGACTAGATAACACACTATTTAAAGATGATCACTTGTTAGAACTGATCTCATTAAATTTTGCTGAAGCTTTTTCTTTCGTTTTTAGAAAACTCATTCTGGATCGTATTGTTCTGGCTGATTGATCTTTGTCTTAGCAAATCAGGGCGCTGATCTTTTTGACCTACCTCTTGCCAAGGTTTTCATATATGAGGTTGGTTCGCAATGGCTTTGGCCTTAATTAGACAATTTTAAAACCCTTAATTAACTCTAGGCAACCAGATATATAGGTTTTTATGAAACTCACATCTAAATATTTTGATTCTATTCGTGTTAAGCCAGAAGACGACCGTTCGAAGCAAGAAGAAGGGCCCGTTTGTAATTGGCGTGGTTGTAATAGACCTGGTAAGTTCCCAGCGCCTAAAGGCCGAGATAAAGAGGGTGAATATTACCTTTTTTGCCAGCATCACGTACGTGAATATAATAAAAAATACAATTATTTTGTTGGTATGGATGCCGATGATATTGTTGATTATCAAAAAGAAAATACAACAGGTCATCGCCCTACATGGGCCTTCAAAGAAAAAGAGGCTCTTAAAAAGGGGCAACGCTCAATTCATGATCCGTTGAATTTTATCGAAGATGAAGACGCTGATACAGCACCAAAGACCGCTGGAGGGCGCCGTCTTCGCAATATGGAGCGGAAATCACTCGATGATCTTGGCTTGCCTGCCAGCGCCTCTAAAGATGACATAAAAACTCGCTACAAAGAACTGGTTAAACGGCATCACCCCGATTTAAATGGTGGTGATCGCAATTCTGAAGAAAAGCTTGCTGAAGTTATTACCGCTTATAACTATTTGAAAAAAGTTGGGATGGTTTAAAGCAGTGCCTTTTCCATTTGCAAATAAACACGCAATTTATCGTCAATTGCCAGCATATTGCGATAAAAGTTTCATCAGATTTCGTTCTGAGCTCATTGTGAAAGCTATTTTCCCAATAAAATAGGTTCAAAGAGTTGATAATTTTTCTATAGAGTGGTCTATAAATACTGATATAAAAATGACAAATAAAATAAGCTTTGTATTCGCTCGAGAAATGGACTTTTGTTAAATGACCGCTATGAATATCCCTGCTGAAGAAATGATGCCAGATAGTGAAGTTGCTGTTGAAGATGTGTTTGGTTTTAAAAGTAACCTGAAGGTACCAGCTTTTCGTGAAGCTAACACACATGTTCCTGAAATTGACAAAGACTATCTTTTTAATCGGGAAGTTACATTAGCGATCTTAGCCGGCTTTAAACATAATCGCCGTGTTATGGTGCAAGGCTATCATGGTACTGGTAAATCAACGCACATTGAACAAGTGGCAGCTCGTTTAAATTGGCCTTGTGTGCGGGTTAATCTGGATAGCCATGTCAGCCGGATCGATTTGGTTGGTAAAGATGCCATTGTCTTGAAAGATGGTAAGCAAATCACAGAGTTTAAAGAAGGTATTTTGCCTTACGCGCTTCAATCAAACACGGCCCTGGTTTTTGATGAATATGATGCTGGCCGGGCAGATGTGATGTTCGTTATTCAGCGGGTGTTAGAAGTTTCAGGTAAACTTACTTTGCTTGACCAAAGTAAAGTTATTCGCCCGCACCCTGCCTTTCGCTTGTTTGCAACAACCAATACAATTGGCCTTGGTGATACATCTGGCCTTTATCATGGCACCCAACAAATCAACCAAGGACAAATGGACCGGTGGTCGATTGTGGCGAGCTTGAATTACCTTCCTCATGATGATGAAGTTGAGATTGTTAAATCTAAGGTAAAAGATTTAGCGGCCACTGAAGACGGTTCTGAAGTTATTTCCAAAATGGTTCGCGTGGCTGATTTGACAAGAAGCGCTCTTATCAATGGAGACCTTTCAACAGTTATGAGCCCACGGACAGTGATTACATGGGCTGAGAACGCTGCTATTTTTGAAGATATTGGCGTTGCTTTCCAACTTAGCTTCTTGAATAAATGTGATGAGCTTGAAAAAGGTCTTGTTTCTGAATTTTATCAAAGATGTTTTGATGAAGACCTTCCGCAATCAACAGCTAGCCTAGCTTTAAGCTAAGTTATCTGGCTTTAGGTTAGGATGATTGACCGATGCCATCGTCTACAAATCAGAATAATAAAGCGAAAGAGAAATTTCGTGAGGCTTTGAAAGGCTGCGCGCGCGCCGTTTCTGGCAATGAAGATTTGCAAATGACATTTGGTCAAGATGGTCCCACGATGACTGGTGACAGCATTTTGCTACCTGACCTGCCGCTAAAACCAACAGCCAGCGACGTGAAAGTTATGCGTGGTATGGCAGATAGCCTTAGCTTGAAAGCGAGCTGTCATAATGCTAGTGCCCATCAAAAGCGCGTGCCATATGATGCTGACGCTCGCAAGATTTACGACGCTTTAGAAGAAGTTCGCTATGAGATGATCGGCTCTCAACGCATGGCTGGCATGGAAGAAAATTTGTGGGCACGGCAACAAAATGAATTAGAGACCCGTTATACCAATCCAATTTTCAGCTCAGATGATGTTGCTCTTCACACGGCCCTTAGTTTATTGGCGCGAGAAGCCATGCAAGGCAAACCCCTTGCCGGTAAAGCTGCTGACGTTGCTCATCACTGGCGTGAAGAACTCGCGCAAAAATCAGATGATCTTTTTTCTTCTCTATCAAAAGTTATTCATGATCAAGACGCTTATTCAACTGAAATTATGAATCTATTAGAGACTCTCAATATTGAAACTGGAGCCGACAAGCCTGGTTCTGAAGAGGGGGATTCTGACAGTGAAGTGCTTAGTGACGACTCTGAAGATTTGCTCGAAGATCAAGATGGCGGCCTTCCTGATGAGGACAGTTCTGATGGTGAGGCTGACCCTTCAGATGATAGTGATGGTGATGAGCGCGAAGATACAGATTATAGCGATCAATCGATTGGAGATGGAGACGCTGAACAGCAGACAAACCCCGCACAAGAACAAGCTGCACTTCCTAATTTTTCCGTGCTTGAAGTTCCTGAAGCTTTTGGCTACAAAATTTTCACCAAACGGTTTGATGAAGTTGTCACTGCAGAAGATTTAGCTCAACCTAGTGAACTTGAACGGTTACGCGGCTTACTTGACCGGCAATTAGAAAGCTTGAACAGAGCTGTTTCCCGTCTTGCCAATAAATTACAACGAAAGTTACTGGCACAACAAAACCGGTCTTGGGAATTTGATCTTGAAGAAGGCGTGCTTGATGCCGCTCGTTTGTCTCGTGTTGTGACCGACCCGCTTTCACCACTTTCATTTCGCCAAGAGGCAGACACAGAATTTCGCGATACAGTTGTGACCCTCTTAATCGATAATTCAGGATCCATGCGTGGTCGACCTATTATGATTGCTGCAAGTTGCGCTGATATTTTTGCGCGCACATTAGAGCGCTGTGGTGTGAAGGTTGAGATTTTAGGTTTCACCACTAAGGCCTGGAAAGGCGGCGACGCACGCGGTGCTTGGGAAGAGGCTGGTAAGCCCGGACAACCTGGCCGCTTGAACGACATTCGCCATATTATTTTTAAAACAGCTGACAGCCCGTGGCGCAGGGTGCGCAATAATTTGGGCTTGATGATGCGCGAAGGCCTTTTGAAAGAAAATATCGATGGTGAAGCACTGACCTGGGCTCATAAACGCTTATTAGCTCGGCCAGAACAGCGCCGAATCTTGATGGTTATTTCTGATGGGGCGCCTGTTGATGACTCAACTTTGAGCGTTAATCCTGGCAATTTTCTTGAGCAGCATTTACGCAATGTGATTGATGAAATAGAAACCCGCTCAAAAGTTGAACTCATTGCCATTGGCATTGGACATGATGTGACCCGTTACTATAAACGTGCCGTTACGATTACTGATGCCGAAGATCTAGCTGGCGCCATGATTGATAAACTCACCGAGCTTTTTGATGAGAAGTCTAAAAAATAGAATTTTTTAGGTTTATTTTCTCTCACGGGCGATGGCCAAGAAGTGGCCGCCCTACGAGGTGCAGCGCTAAGCGCTGACGGCCTTCGGCCTACGTTTTTCGGCTTCAGCTGATTGGGGGAAATCTCTAAAATAACTCACAGGCTAGTCCGCAGCGATAGCTACGGACCTACTTCTTTGATGTGCTTCAGGTTGCCCACTAGCAACCGCACTGTGCGGCGTTTTTTTATCTCTCACGGCTATTTCAAACGCTATCGCGTTTGAGCCTACGAGGTGCGGCGCAACGCGCCGGGCTACGCTGGCGCTTCGCCATGTCCTACTGCCCTGAGAGAGGGCAGTACTCCTTCTTCGTCTGGATGGTCTGGAATTATTCAAAATAAAAAAACCGATCCCTTTTGAGACCGGTTTTCTTTTGTTTTTTATTCCGTTTATTCTTTGCTCACTTAGCGGCGGAAATTACGGCGGAAGTTTCTGCGGAATTTACGACCCTTGTTGAACTTCTTAAATTTAAAGTGGCCTCTTTTGTAGAATTTCTTGCCATAGTAACCGCGCTTATATTTGTAGCCATAGTTATAACCGTAATAATGGTTATGACCGTAGTAGTGTTTTTTCCATCCGCCTGCGTTGGCGTCGCTTGCTGAAGCGGTTAGTGCTGTGAAACTGATTGTTAGAACTGCGATTGCGCTGATGATCATTGTTTTTAAAGTGTTCATTGTATTTCTCCGATATTTTGAAATCTGTTTTTAATCTCATTTGCGCTTTGCTTTTCTCGTACAGTTTTTTGCGTTCAGTTTATCTGTACTCGCTTTTTATAAGCGCTTTAGGTTTCCCAAAATTCAAACCGCGCTAGCTCCGTTCAGACTGAACTTGTGCGCTGTTGATGATTTGACAATAGGAGATCCCGAAAAGAATAGATGTGTGAATTGTCACACTGTGAATGAAGCGCTGATTTGTCTAGAAAAAGCTGTTTTGTTGAGATTTAGTACTCTTCGCTTGCAATTAAGATTATAAACAAACTAAAGAAGAGAAGACCTTCAGATACGGAGTGAATTTTTATGAAGTGGTTTTTGATCATGAAATCAAAATTTTCTTGTTTCGCAACACAATTATTAATCATTTGCGCAACTGTTCTTTATATGGAAGCACAAACTGCTCATGCTGGTTCAAAACCAGATATCACCAAACTCACTCCTCAAAAAATTAGCTTAAAAACCAGAGCTGTGGCTTTTAAGCGGGGTGGCTCGGGGCAAAAAATTTTTGGGTCTTTGATTTTTAAAAATGGTTATTCTCTTTCTTCGCCTTCGCCATTTTGGGGTGGCTTATCTGGCATGGCGATTTCAAAGAAGGGCAAAAAACTTGCGCTTGTTTCTGATGCCGGATTTTGGGCGATGCTTGACCTTTCTTACAAAAACCAACGCTTAGATGCTCCTAAAGAAGCTTTGGTTGGACCGCTTCTTTCTAAAAAGGGTAAGGTTTTAAAGCGGTCTAAAGACCGAGATGCAGAAGCTATCACACTGTTAAATTCTGATAAGTTTTTTGGCAAAGCGCTTATTTCATTTGAAGATAACCACCGTATTGGCCGGTTCACCATTGGCAAAAAAGGAATTAACTCTGCGCCTCATTATTTGAAACTTCCTTCCATTACACGGCGGCTACGCGGCAATGCGGGCTTAGAGGCAATGGCGGTTTTAAGAGGCGGGCAGTATAAAAGTGCGCTTGTTGCTATCACCCAATCTAAAAAAGATAAAAATGGGAATTTTATTGGCTGGGTCATTCGCAAAGGTAAAATCAGGAAGATACGCTTTACACCGCCACCTCTTGATAAATACCGAATTACTGATGCCGTTAGTCTTCCTAATGGGGACTTGTTGCTTTTAGAGCGGCGCTACAAGTTTTTAACGGTGAATATTCGCGTTCGCTATGTGAAGCAATCTGAACTTTTATCGAAGCGACCAATCAGGGGCCGCATTGTGCTTGAAGCTAATAATCATGATCATGTGGTTGATAATATGGAAGGTATTTCTGCTCACACCAATAAAAAAGGCGAGACGATCATTACCTTGCTTTCAGATGATAATTTCAATGGTTTTCAACAGACACTACTCATGCAATTTGCTTTGCCTAAAAACTGGAAAGTAGCTTGGAAGTAAAGTTTATGGTGCTTCAGATGCCCAGTAGCAACCTCATGTGCCAACAGAAAAAGCCAAGCGCGAAGGCCTGGCTTATAAATTCTTCTTCAAAAAAAGAGTGCTTTACGCAGTTGCTGCGGCAGCTTTCTTTTCAATTTCGCGTTTGATGCGACGTGCTGCAATTGAAAGCTCTGTTTTGCGAGCTTTGATTAGAAATTCATCTAACCCACCACGGTGTTCAACTGAGCGAAGTGCATGTGCACTAACACGAAGGTTGAATTTGCGGCCCAAGCTTTCACTTTGTAGGCTTACATTGCATAGATTTGGCAAAAAACGACGACGAGTTTTATTGTGCGCATGGCTAACATTGTTGCCTGACTGCACTGACTTGCCTGTTAATTCACAGCGCCGTGACATCTCTTAAATCCTTATAAACTTGCTTCTAAATTAGTTTGCATCTCAACCAACATGGTTTCAACAAAGATAAAATAGAGCCGCACTCTTAATTCGTGCTTGAAAAAACGATTCTTCTCTCAATCGGGGTTCTTAAAGGATCATCTTTGCGGTATCAAAGTAAATATTTCAAAAAATTCGAAATAGGCTCTGATTTTAGCAGTGCCCCAAAAGACATTGCTAGCTTAATCACTTAACCTCAGTTTATTGAGAAAATTTATGCGCCAGAAAAAATCTTGTGCATAAGCGGCCCTTTATAATGCACTTTTTCCCTTACCGTCAAGGGTTACGGGCGCCTGTTTTTCATTTTTATGAAAAGCTTTTCAATCATAGTTCCACAAAATAGTGCCTCTTTCGCCTATTTGTAAAAAATAAAAGCCATGTTTGCTTTATGTTCTTGTCATAAAGGTCTGAATACTTGTAATAGCATAGTGGACCATCTTTAATAAATTTCTTGGCTTTAAAACTGATTATTATGTGGCCTTATTAAGATCTTTTCATCTTTAAAGGTTATAGAGTTAAGAAATTTAGCCATAGATTTGACCAAATCAAGCTTTAGGCCTGTTAACAATTGTTATGAGCTCATTCTGGTCACATAACAAGTTCGTTCGCTGCCACTAACTCTTCTAAACTTAGCTTTGCTGCGTTTGGTATGTTTTTTAAGTGGGACTGTTGGTAAAATTTTTTAAATTTTAAGATTTAGTGTTCCATAATCTAATCCTTAATTGATTGGGATTAATATTGATTGGTGATGGTAATAAGCTGAATTCAGCTTTTGTTGGGTAATATATTATGAAAAATTGTCTGAATAGAACTGGCGTTTTCAATTGGGGCGTTCATCAGAAAAATTCAAAAAGATATAAGAGTTCTCACAAACTTCTTAAATCTCTTTCTTTCTCACTTATAGTTTCTTTGGTACCGTTTAGTGTTTCTGCTTCTCATGCTGGTGAGACGACTGTTCAGGCTGTTTATAAGATTAACGCCCCTGTTGGCAGTGGTAAATTTCACTTTGCATCGGCTCAGTCTGGCAATCGCTATAAAATGCAGGGTTCTGCTAAATTTAAAGCGTTTCTTGGATTTTACAAATGGAAGAGCTCTGTTGCCAGTAATGGTTATATTTACGGCTATAAACCTCGCCCAAATATTTACGCTTTTTCAGCCCGCAGCGATGAAAAGGCTGAAGCGATACGCATGAATTTCTCACGCAATGGCGTGAAAAAAATTAAGGCCGTTCCACCAAACCGCCCACACCCGAAACGGATTGCTGTTAATAAATCTCATTTGAGAAATGTTGTTGACCCATTGAGTGCCATGCTTGCTTTTACAGACAAAGCCCCAAGTCTTACAAATGGCACAAGAGCTTGTAATCGCAGCATTAAGATTTTTGATGGCCGCCAGCGTTTTAATGTCTCTTTAAGTTTCAAACGAAAAGCTTATGCAGAGCTTTCAAACGGACAGTCTCGTACAGCTTTTGTATGCCGCGCTAAATATAAGCCTGTAGCTGGGCACAAGCGTAAAAACAAAGCCGTTTCTTACATGGCGAATTCAAAGGGTTTAGAGATTTGGCTGGTACCTCTGCCAAAGGCGAAAATGTATGTGCCTTATAAAATTGTTGTACCAATTATGATTGGAACAGCAAGTGCTGAATTGGACAGCTTTAAAGTATCCGGATCTAAAACTGGAAATATTGCTCTGGCTCGCTAATTCAATTTAAGCCTAGACTTCACAACTAAAAACCCCACCTGAAAATCAATCAGGTGGGGTTTTTTAATTTATTTAATGAGTTGCCTTTTGAAGCC
>JAEPQF010000017.1:0-6471 GCA_017640685.1 Hyphomicrobiales bacterium | reverse complement strand
ATGAGCTTCTTCACCCCAGAGTTTTTTAATTCTTTTATCTCTGCCGCAACTAAAACGATAGTAGTTATAACGGATTGGGTTGGTTTTATAATAGTTCTGGTGATAATTTTCAGCTTTATAAAACATTGTCGTTTTTAAAACTGGTGTGACGATTTTTCCCTTTAATTTCCCTTTTGTTTGTTCATGAGCTTTTGACTCTGTTGCCAACTTAAATTGTTCATCATTTATTGGGAAAATGGCAGTTCTATAAGATGCGCCTCTGTCGCAAAACTGACCGCCTGCATCCGTTGGATCTACCGTGCGCCAAAAAATGTGTAAGAGTTCTTTGTAGGAGACAATTGATGGATCGTAGGTGATCTCAACTGCTTCAAAGTGACCTGTATTTTTATATGTCACCTCTTTGTAGGTGGGATTTTTAGTTATTCCACCTGTATAGCCAGAAATGGTTTTAATCACACCTTTAACTTTATCAAAATCTGACTCAACGCACCAAAAGCAACCACCTGCGAAAATGGCTTTTTCTGTTTTTGCCTGTTGTTCAGCTTTTTTTTCAGTTTGGGTTTTGATGACCTTTTTGTTGTCGCTTTGCTCACTTCGGCCTGCTGAAATGAAAGCGATTATTAAAAGAGACATTACACCAGTAACTTTAAGGAAATGCCGCCGTTTTTTGGGTAGTTGTAGCATATTTTTCTTTCCATCCACGCTACAGTCATGGCTGTTGGTTATTGCCCGCTGTTAGCTTTTGTCCGCTGTTAGCCTTGTCCTATGTCTTTGGTTCACTAAGTCATTTCTTTAGTTCACTTCATCACACGGAATTTTTAGTTCTCTGCAAAGAATAGGTGGTTTTGAGAAAATTACGAGTGGAGTTCACAAGAATCTGATGAGAATTGAAATTCTAAAACAGCTTAATTTTGACTATTCCCTTCAATAAATTGCCCTAGGAATGCCTTTTTAAAATTTTATCTTGTTACAAGCTTGTTGCAAATTATCATTATACGCAAAGCTATGTATGCTTAGTTTTGAAAAATGCTAATCATGTGATAATTTGTTTGATATGAAAATGTTTGAAATTTTTGTTTAAGTTTCATAAGTAAAGTTTAGCTTTTATTTTTCTTAGCCACTTGCTTTCGCATTTTCTTTTCATTGCCGTTATGTGCTGACATATTGAATTGTTAGCCGGTTTGTAAAAATTGAGAAATTCTTATGTCTTCACACCCCAACGCCTCTGATCTATATGGCGTCCCTGGTGCTTCTAATGTCACGGCTGTTCTTGGCCCTACAAATACGGGCAAAACTCATTTGGCGATTGAGCGGATGCTTGGGCATCATAGCGGTTTAATTGGTCTTCCTTTGCGTCTTTTAGCGCGAGAAGTTTATGACAAAATTGTTGACCGTGTTGGTGCCTCTCATGTGGCTCTCATTACTGGTGAAGAAAAAATAAAACCGAAAAATGCGCGCTATTGGGTTTCAACTGTTGAAGCTATGCCACGTGATATAGATGTTGAATTCGTGGCAGTGGACGAAATTCAACTCGCAGCTGATCCAGAGCGAGGGCATGTTTTCACGGATCGTTTGTTTCATGCTCGTGGAACTGAGGAGACCTTGCTACTTGGTGCAGAGACAATGCGCACTGCGTTGAATGTTTTGTTACCTGGCGTTAATTTTATATCTCGTCCGCGCCTTTCAAAATTAAGTTATGCAGGCCCTAAGAAAATTTCACGCCTTCCGAGACGAACGGCGATTGTTGCTTTTTCTGTTCGCGATGTTTATGAAATTGCTGAACTTATTCGCCGGCAACGGGGCGGTGCTGCTGTGGTTCTTGGGGCATTGAGCCCGCGCACACGCAATGCTCAAGTGGCTCTCTTTCAATCAGGAGAGGTTGATTTTCTTGTTGCAACTGATGCGATTGGTATGGGACTTAATTTAGATGTCCATCATGTGGCTTTTGCTGGTAACCGTAAATTTGATGGCATTCATCACCGCGAATTATTACCAACAGAAGTGGCGCAAATTGCTGGTCGGGCGGGACGCCATCTAACTGATGGTACTTTTGGTGTTACAGGAGATGTTCACCCGTTTGACTCTGAGCTGATTAACTCAATCGAAGCGCATGAATTTGAGCAGGTTAAAGCTTTGCAATGGCGAGCTCGAACCTTGGATTTTGCATCGGTTCCTCGTTTATTAGATTCGCTAAAGCTCTCACCGCAAAAACCCTATTTACAAAAGGCTAGGGAAGCTGACGATGTTCTTGCACTTGAAGCTCTTTCAAGTGATCAAGACATTTTAAAATTTGCGCAAGGCCCCGTTAATGTTCAACGGCTTTGGGAAGTTTGTCAGTTACCCGACTATCGCAAAATTGGTATTGGTGACCATAGTGAATTAGTTAGACAATTATTTCACTTCATAATGAATGATAATGGGCTCATTCCTGATGATTGGTTTTCTGAGCAAATTGAGCAACATAACCGTGTTGAAGGTGATATAGATACGCTTCAGACACGTTTGGCTCACATTAGGACTTGGACATTTGTTGCAAATAGGGTTGACTGGTTGTCCGATCCAACCTATTGGCAAGGGAAGACCCGTGAGATAGAAGATAATTTGTCTGATGCTTTACATGAAGCGTTAACAAAGCGGTTTGTTGATAAGCGCACTAGTACACTGATGAAACGACTTCGTGATAGTGACGACTTATATGTTGAGATTGATGATCAAGGACAAGTGCATGTCGAGGATCATTTGATAGGAAAAATTTCCGGCTTTCAATTCACGCCAATTAGCGAAAGCACTGGTGTTGATGGCCGGGCCGCACGAGCAGCGGCTGCAAAGGTATTGACTAAAGAATTGGCTATGCGTTCAGAACAATTATTATCTGCTGAAAAAACTGAGTTCAGTTTCTCGCCCACTGGTGAGGTCCTATGGAAAGACACCCCTGTTGCTACTTTGCAAAAGGGGGAGCATATCTTAAGGCCCGTTGCTCTTTTGAAAGCTGATGAACAGCTCAACGGATCACAAAGAGAAGAGACAGCTACTAAAATTCAATCGATTGTGAATGAACTTATTGGCGATAAGCTTGGTCCTCTTGTCAATCTTGAAAAAGATGAAGAGCTCAATGGTATGGCGCGAGGCATCGCTTTTCAACTTATTGAAAATTTAGGCATCTTAGAGCGCGAACCCATTGCTCAAGATATTCGTCAACTTGACCAAGATGCTCGTAAACAGCTGCGCAAATTTGGTGTGCGCTTTGGCGCTTTTAATATTTATTTTCCGCTTTTATTAAAGCCAGCAGCGGCTGAATTAAATTGCCTTTTATGGCTTTTATTCACTGAAAACAAAGAGAACCAAGATAAATGGGAGTTACCGCGCGCTGGTTTAACTTCTGCATCTCACTCACCTGAAATAGAGACAGCTTATTACCGAACTGCTGGGTTCCATGTTTGTGGGAACCGGGTTGTTCGGGTTGATATGCTTGAGCGGTTAGCAGATCAAATCAGGCCATTGGTTTCTTGGCGCAAACCTAAAAAGTCTACTATTGAAACCTCTTCTCCAAGCGAAGACACCTCAAAGCCAACTGCAGAGATAGACAATACTAAGACCACCGATGCAATTATTGAAACTTCATCTGATCAAGCAGAATCTGATGCTGCAAGCTCTAAAGAACTATCCGTTGATGATGCGTCTTTAAAAGAGAATGCAACTTCAACTTCTATAGACGCTAGTGAGACGAGCTCTACTACTAGCGAGCACCAAGCTGCCAAATCGGAACCAAAAGCAACAAACACAAAAGAGATTTCGAAGACAGACCAACCGGTAGGATCTACTGGAGATGGTGGATTTATTATCATTCCTGAAATGATGTCGATTATGGGCTGTTCGGCTGATGAACTTGGCGTTGTTTTACGCTCTCTTGGATTTGCACCTGATCAAAAGAAACAAGCAAAGCAGCCTCTTAATGATCAAACTCCGAGTGAAGAAGCTTCTAAAAAGTCGTCTGAACAAGCTTCCTGTGATGCACAAACTGATGTTTCTACTAGTGACACTGTAGAGGTTGAAACTTCTCAGACAATTGGGACTGATGCAGTTTCCAAAGATAAAGAGGAAGAAGAGACTGTCATCCTAGTTTGGCGCCCCCGCCGGAAATCAGGATTTAATCGATCTCATGGTTCTACTCAAAAACGCCATCAGAATAAACGGCATCAAGCTTTAGATGGTGAGGGACATAAAAACCGTTCTTCTCATAAACATCGTGGCAAGAAATCTCATAAGAATGATGGTGGCAAAGGCGGAAACGGCTTTAAAAAGAACAATGGTAACAAGAAGCAATCTCAAATACGTGAGAAAAAAATCGATCCGGATTCACCTTTTGCAAAGCTGCAAGCTTTAAAAGACCAGATTGAAAACGAAGCAGGATAAGTCGTGCTGGATGAGTAAAGAGGTCACAGAACGTCGCATCGATCAATGGCTTTTTTATTCGCGATTGGTGAAATCGCGTAGTTTAGCTGGCCGTTTGGTCGAAGCTGGTAAAATACGGGTTAATAAAGTTAAAATTAGCAAGCCTTCATCTCTTATTCGAAAAGGAGATGTGATTACCTCTATGATCAATCGAGATTTAAGAGTGACTGAAGTTTTGGAACTTGGTGTGCGACGAGGACCGGCGAGTGAAGCACAAGGTTTATATAACGACATAACCCCAAAAGAACCACCGAGACCAAAACCGGGGAAATTTGCTGCTAAAACGCCAAGTCGTCCTAAAGGAGAGGGACGACCGACGAAAAAAGACCGCAGGAAATACGATTCTATAAAACCAGATCCTGGAGATTGATTGAAATGGATAAAACTATTTCATTTTCACTGCTTGTACTCTTTTTCGGAATGAGGTAGAGCATAGTCCTTGATTTTTTCAGTTAGCACTTATTTCTCTTTTTGCAATTAAGAATAGCAACTGAACAATTTGGGCCTTAGCGCTTAGTTTTATAAATATGATGAAAATTGGTGAATTGTTTTTGCAATTCGTATCTTGAGGCGAACTATGACTTATATTGTCGATGATAAATGCATTAAATGCAAACATACGGACTGTGTTGAAGTGTGTCCGGTTGACTGCTTTTATGAAGGGGAGAATATGCTTGTTATTCATCCTGATGAATGCATTGATTGTGGTGTTTGTGAGCCTGAATGTCCTGTTGATGCAATTAAAGCTGATACCGAGCCTGGCATTGAAAGATGGCTTGATCTGAACAGAGAATACTCTGAAAAGTGGCCAAATATTACTTTGAAAAAAGACGCACCTGCCGATGCTGAGAAATATTCTGAAATGGAAAACAAATTCGAACAGTTTTTCTCACCTGAGCCCGGTGAAGGTGATTAAGATATAATCATCTTATTACTTATGTGATTTTAAAACAGTCGTTTCCAAATTTGGGGCGGCTGTTTTTTATTGTTATTTCTTGATTTTTCTTACTCGTGACATTTTTGTTGTATTTAGCTAAGTAACCTTATGATATGTATAAAATTCTTATTATTCTTAGAGAGATTAAGTTCTAAATTTTAAGAGTTTTGATTTTGCAGCGTCTTTAGAAGAGTTGGTATGTTGATTAATTATAAAGCCTTCGTTAAAGCATTTATAGCTTTCGCCTTTTGTTTTCTTTCATTCACGTCAGTTTTAGCCAAATCATCTACTGAGACGAAGGAACTGTTAGCTGTTGTTGAGACATCTTGTCAGAAATCATGCATGAGTAAAAAGGGTGAAAAGAAATTTTGTAACTCTTATTGTCAGTGCATTCGAGGCCGGGTTGAGATAAAAGCTGAGCGCTCGGACATTTATAAGGTTTTAAGTGAACCTGAAAAAAACAAGGTTCTTATTTCCCAATGTTCTGGACAGACAGCTCTTAAATTCTTTTCTTCTTCATGTCGCAGTAAGTGTGATGGGGCCCCAAAATGTGCGTCTTACTGTTCTTGTATGGAGAATAAAATTAAGTTTAAGAGGAAACTATCTGATATTGGCAATTTCTTCATTCAACTTGGAGAAAAGAGAAAATCTGCCACAAGCCGTTTAAAACGTTTTGAAGCTTCCTGCATGAGATAAACAGCTTTTAGATAAGCCTTAATATTGCTCTATTTTTTGCTTTGCGGCCTTAAATTCGGTTATTTTTTGGGCTTTTTAATTGTTTTTCCCCATGATTACTCAATTTTTTGAATTATCATTTTATCTGTAAACACCCTGTAAATGTTCAATTTTCACTAGGACAAAGTGCGTTTGTAACGAATTTTAAGGGTGTATGAAGAGAAATATTTACTTTTTATAACAATTTTTCAGGAATCAAAGCCGGATTGCTTTTCTACCTGTTAAAAATGTGTTATATTCGCAACTGAGTTACTAATTTTAATAGCAAACAGTCTTGTGCCGCTGATTTTGCATCGTTTCGTATGCGTATTTTAATGCGGTTTTTTATTTTATGCTTTCCTAAACCC
>JAEPQF010000179.1 GCA_017640685.1 Hyphomicrobiales bacterium | reverse complement strand
ACTTGGAGTTTGGCCGCTAATTTAATGGTTTTTCCATTTGAGAAATTAACATCATCGTTAAAATTAATGCTCTAAAAGTAGGGCATAGCAATTTTTTGAATGATTTCATTCTTCATTGGCTAGTAAATCAATTTCTAGCCCTTCAATTTGTGGCATGGATTGGCCGGCAATGCCTTCAAGGTCGCCGTGAAGACCGACGGTGTTTTCAATTACCGCGTTGATTTGTTTATCTCGTTTGGCCCACATGCGGTTCATGGCGGCTTTTTCTTTATTGAGATCGTCTTGCATGGATTGGAACTGCTCGCAAATACCTTCAATGCGATGTTTGAATTGATTGCCTGTGAGATATTCATAAACCAATGTCATTTTATCTTTTTGGCCCATTTGGGCAACCTTGGCTTTGGTGATGCCCATTAGGGTTTGGCGAAGAATGAGAGCAAGTGGCAACACATAACGCGGTGAGCAGACATAAACTCCTTCATAAAAATTGAAGGTTTCAACCCCTTGTGGCAGAGCGTTGGAGACGAGGATGGCAATTTCAGCGCCGGCGTTTCTTTGGTCTGTTTTGAGTTTGGGGATCCATTCATTGGACCAATTTTTGGTTTGTTTTAATTCCCACAAAATAGAACCTGAAGCTTGGCCGGTTTGGGTGATGACAAATTGCTGAATGTCAGCACCTGATACACCTTTGCCAACAGGACTGATGGTATCATGAGGGAATTTGGCTGCGAGTTGTTCTTCAAGCTGGAGTTCTAGGGCTTCGCCTTGCAATTGCTGAGAGCCTTGACTGGCACGGCGTTGTAGGTCTTCAATTTTCTTTTGCATTGATGAGAGTTGTTCATCTTTTTCTTTGAGTTTGAGCGCTTGAATTTCACTCATTTCAGCTTGAGCTTTTTTGAACATCTCTTCTTTTGCGGCACTGACTTGTTTTTGAACCGTTAGGTTAAGCTCGCGCTCTTTGTCCCCAAGTAGGCGTTCTTTTTCTAAAAACTGAGCTTCGCGTTCTTGGGCGAGTTTTAATTTTTCTTCGCGTTCGGCCATCAGCTTTTTGGTGGCTTCGAGCTCTTTTGATTTTGCATCCATCTCCAAGGCGATATCGGCTTTGGCTTTTTCTGTGGCAGCTTCAGTTGCGGTTTTAAGAGCTTCAGCTTCTATTTTTTGTTTTTGTGCTTTGAGTTTTTTGGTGAATTCGATCTCTTTGGCTTCTTCCTGCTTGGCGAAGTCCTTCATGCGTTTTTCGAATTCTTTTTCCTTGGCGGCGAATTCTTTGGTTTTTTCAGCTATCAGAGGGGCTGCGATGGTGTCCTCTAATTTTATCTCGGCACCGCATTCTGGGCAGGTGGTTTTGAGTTTGGTTTTTACTGACTGATTACTCGCCATAGTGTGCCTCTGGTGGTTGTTTAAGACCTAAAAAATAAAACAAAATAGATTTAAATCTGTATTGGGTTTTGGGAGAAGTGACAAATTCAGATGCATTTGTTCGCTTTTTGTTCTATTATAATTTTGAGGATAAGTCAATTTTATGAATTTGTAGCGTGTATGTAAGTTTATGCAGGAAATTGAATTTTCAAATTTTTAATAGTTTTGCGTGTATATTTTTACTTTTAATCCATTAGTTGTGTAGTGAGGTAAAAATGGTTTTAAGATTGGTTTATTCAAGTATTAGTTCTGATATGGGGCCAAATAGCTCTAAACTTCAGCAATTGCGTGAGATTCTTGCCTCGGCTCAAAAGCATAATGGTCAAAATAATGTCACTGGATTTTTGGTGTTTGATGGAACGACCTTTTTGCAGATCCTTGAAGGGGAGCGCAAAGATGTGATTGAGACTTATGATCGCATCAAAATGGATAAACGCCATAAAGACGTTAATTTGTTTGAAATGTCAGATATTGAGGAGCGGCAATTTGCTGATTGGCATATGGGTGGCTCTATGCGGACGCTGGAAGCGCAGGAAATTTATTTAAGCCATGGGATTGGCCAGGTAATTAATCCGAATACGCTTTCCGCGGCTAAGATTGTGGCGCTTGCGCTTGATTTGCAATCATATGAACAAGAACGGCGTGAAGCAATTTAAAAAAGCTATAAACTTTGTTTTTAAGCCTATAAAACTTTTTATGCATTGTTTTTGGGGTATAATCTTGACTCTTAAGTCCTTTCAAGCATAATCATTTCAATTCACCTTTGATGTTGGGGCCTTGAACCCTTTCGATTTTAGGAAAAACAATATGATTGTGCCTGCTTTATTTGCTGTATTCAGCGTTGTTACATCTCTTTTGCCTTCTCTAGGGCTAAGTGTATTCCCCTACAAAGTTCGTCTGTTTCTAACTCCTTTTGCTGAGGAGTGTCGCTAATGTTGGTTTGTAGTTGTAATGTCATTACTAAAGCAGAAATTACCCAGGTTATAACTGATTTATTGGATGAAGATTGCTGGCGTTTGATTGTGCCGGTGCAGGTTTATCATGCAATGAGTAAGCGTGGGAAATGTTGTGGTTGTTTTCCTAATGTTGTAGACATCATTGTTAGTGTGACAGAGGCTTATCATCGTGAGCAGGAAACTTCAGAGGCTGAGATCATCTCTTTTATTGATCGATTAAAAGAAAAGCATGTGCAGTGTGAAACAGTACGCTTGATCGCTAAAGAGCGCATGAGAAGAGCCGCTGTAGCGTAGCCTCAACCCCTTATTTTCTTAAAATATTATGTTATTTTTCAGTTGGTTATTAGCCGGCTTGCGTTTCTTATTGTTTTTGTGAAAATAATTTTCTTACCCTCTGTACTTTATAATCATTCTAATCTATAGTTATTTGTGTTCATGCTCTTTGGTCTTGGGTTTCCTGAAATCATTGGTTTGAATCTATCTTTATGATTACTGTTTTTATGAAAATGACAATCTATTTGAGGAGGTTACACAATGAAGGGTGAAGCTAAAGTAATAGAGCGGTTGAATGAGGCTTTATTCTTAGAACTAGGTGCTGTGAACCAATATTGGTTGCATTATCGATTATTAGATGATTGGGGCTATGGTTTGTTAGCCAAGAAAGAACGCGAAGAATCTATTGAAGAGATGCAACATGCTGACAAGATTATTGAGCGGATTATTTTTCTTGAAGGCCACCCAAATTTACAAAATGTTGCGCCATTGCAAATTGGTCAGAATATTAAAGAAGTTCTCGAAGCTGATTTGGCTGGTGAGTTTGAAGCAAGAACATCTTACAAAAAATCTCGTGAGATTTGCCAGGAGCTCGGAGACTATGTTTCTATGAATCTGTTTGAAGAACTTCTTACTGATGAAGAAGGCCACATTGACTTTCTTGAAACTCAATTAGAGCTTCTTGAAAAATTGGGTGAAGAGAAATATGGCCAATTGAATGCTCAATCAGCTAATGAAGCTGAGTAGTTTATCTAAATACAATTGAATTTTTAGGCATGCATTTGGTTTATACCTTTTGCATGCCTTTTTTTATTTTCGCTTTCAACGAAACTTAGTAATGGTTTCTAGAGAGACTACGTCTATATCGCTATTTATAAAGCAGATAGTTTTTTAGAAATTTATTCCATTATTAGGTGGGATAACTCAATTTTTTGATGAGTAGAATTGGGTGCATAGTGAGGCTGGATTTTACCTGATTTGTTTTTTTAAGGGGAAATATTTGTGAAAATTTATGGAGATGTGCAATCAGGTAATTGTTTGAAGGTTAAGTTTTTGGCCGAGCATTTGAACTTGAAATATGAGTGGGTTGAAACTGATCTGCTTAACGGGGAAACACGAAGTGAAGAATTTTTATTGAAAAATCCTTTTGGCCAAGTGCCTATTGTTGAGTTCGATGATGGTCGTGTGATTGCGCAATCAAATGGTATATTACGTTTTTTAGCCCGTGGAACAGACCTTTTACCCAGCGATGTTTTTTTGCAAGCAAAAGTGGATGAATGGTTGTTTTGGGAGCAATATAGTCATGAGCCATATATTGCAGTGTCGATGTTTCAAATGTTTTATTTAAAAAAGAAAAAAGAAGAGCGTGAGTTATGGCGGGTTGAACGAGGCGAAAAGGCTCTTGATTTATTAAATCAACATTTGAGTAACCATGATTGGTTAGTTGGTGACAAATTAACAATAGCTGATATTGCCCTTTTTGCTTATACGCATCGTTGTTATTTAGGTGGCTTTCAATTAGAGGAAAGATTATCTGTTCGGTCGTGGCTTAATCGTTGCCATGAAGAGCTTAAGGTGAATACTGATACTATTACCTAAAACTGTGATTTGCCATTTTCGCTTAAAACTATAGATAAATGCACCGGTGAATTTTTATTCGCCGGTGCATTTTTGTATAAAGTTCAACTCTGATGTGTTGATCATAATAAAACTTAAGCTTTCTTTGCTGTCGTTTTTCTAGCAGGTGCTTTTCTAGCGGTTGTTTTTGCTGGAGCTGCTTTCTTAGCTGCAGGAGCTTTTCTAGCTGTCGTTTTCGCTGGAGCTGCTTTCTTAGCTGCAGGCGCTTTTCTAGCTGTCGTTTTCGCTGGAGCTGCTTTCTTAGCTGCTGGCGCTTTTCTAGCTGTCGTTTTCGCTGGAGC
>JAEPQF010000178.1 GCA_017640685.1 Hyphomicrobiales bacterium | reverse complement strand
GGATGACCTATCATCCTAGTATCAAGAAAGTACCACGGAAAGTAATGATCCTCGACTGGATAAAATCAATCTTTGATACAAAGAAATACCCATGGTTTAAAGATAGCTTTATCCATCCCAACGAGTTAAAGGATCTCGTTCCAGAAGAGGCCTATGTTTGTATTAATGATAACTATTTTACAGTAGAACCCTTTGGTTGAAAATTATTTCAACCAAGTAAGTCAACTAATTGCATTACAATTTACTTTTGCAATAACGAATAAAGTTGATTATTTGAAGACCTTATTTTGGTTTTTTAATTTTATTATAGTCATGATTTAATTCAACAGCATCTTCAGGTTCAATCAAATCATAGATATTATGATCTGATTTTGTGAGTGATTTTTTTGGATAAAACATTCTATATCTTCATATTTCAAGTTATGCCCCCAAATATTAAACGGATACATTTAAAACTTTAACTATTTCACATAAACGTGATGCACTGAAACAGTAAGCTCAGTTTTTATTTGGATGTACTGATAAGTAACACCAGGGAGAGAAGTAGAAGACAGGCTAAATGAATCAACCAATGAGCAAGCACATTAAATAACTAAGAATTATTTGGCTAACTTCTGTACTAGAGATATGACAAGGTCTTGAGATTCTATGTCTTTAATATCTATAAATAATTTAATTAGCTTTAATGTTCTTTCGTAAAGCTCAATATCATTATCTTTAGTGTTTAGATCAGAGAGTAATTTAGAAGTTTTAGAACTCTCCAACTGATCAAAAAATTTACTAATAGGTGCATTTAAAATAGCAGACATATCAAATAATTTGTCCGCCGGAATGCGATCAATACCATTCTCATAATTCTTAATTTTATCTACCGAGACATTAAGTAAGGCAGCCAAATCTTGCTGTGAAAATTCACTAAGTTTTCTAAGATATTTCAATCTTTCACCAATCATTTGGTCATAATTTTTAAAAGGCATGTTTCCCCAAACACATTATAACCTATCTAAGAATGGCAAAAAATTAAAATAAAAAACCACTAAAATGCCATTTTAAAAAGGATATTATTAATTCAAAATAATCCCCCAAAACTTATTCCAAGTTCAGCCTTATACACTCAGTTTAATTAAATAGAAATACTCACCAGTTTTCATCGATAAACCGTCTAATTTCAAAAAATACAATCAAAAAAAACATTAAACCGGTAACAGAGTAAGTCAGAAATATAGTGAGATTAATAAAACCAGCTAACTCCTTAATTCAGATAATATTTTTATTAATACAATTTTTTATACAGATTATTGTAACAAGATTTTTTTGTCATAATTTTGATAAAAGTATGTTTCTACGTATTCTTTTAAAAAACCATCATCGCTAGAAATATCAGTCCAATAAAATCCTAATTCTATCAATTGTATCCCAATGGATAAACGCAAGTTAGAATTTTGTTCTAAAATTTCATTGATAATCTCAATACAATCTTCTTTTTGTAATCTTGGCATGTGTTTAATCCTTTTGAGTAATAAGCAATTGAGATTAAGATAACTCACCTAAGGATGGCGGGGATAAGTTTTTTCTGAAAACAGCACTACATGAGCGAATAGATGTAAGCTTTTAATTTAACAAAGGCCTTTCTAACTATACGGTTTAATTTTCTCAACAACCACCTTTTCCGAACAATATCTTGCTCTACTTGAACTAAAGGTGTTTCTGGGAAATCTGGATCAGGATCGTATTTTCCTTCAAAGCGCCCTCTTTTATTTTTCAACCAACTGATTGGACGACTTTTATAGTAAGGCACTTTTTCAAGAATCATCGCTGGCTTTCCGGCCTCGATGATGTACTGGCGACGATCTGATGCAGCAAGATCAAGTTCCACATCATTTGACGCACGAAGAGGTAAGTTATCATTTGATTTTGCAATGTCTCCAAGTCCACCGATGGGACGATTTCCTAAGCGTTCTGAAATATAATCTTTGGTTTTCGGATCGCTAACAGAGAACACTTGAATGGCTCTGGAATTAGCAATGAAGGAATTGAAACTCCCTCCATAAATAGATTGGAGTTTTTCAAGTTCTTGAACAAACGGCCAGAGAATAAGATTGTAAGACGCCATGGTCGCAAAGGCGTTTGAAATCTCCGGCATTTTTCCAAGCGCTAAAAACTCATCCATAAACATCAGTACCGGGATCTTTGATCGCCCTCCATCTTCCATAGCATCGATGACAAGGTTGATGAAAAGCCGGAGGAGACGATTTTGCCGCTCAAGTTGAAGCGGAGGGATAACAAGGTAGATGGTTGTTGGACGTTTCTTGATGTCACTGATTTCAAAAGTGGGATTAGAAATAATCTCCCGCATGATCGGGCTTGAAAGCCATTCAGTATGTTTATCTGCACTCGACATGATGCTGAGCATTTCATTTGTTTGAGATCCTCGTATATAGCGCATGGCTGCATCTTTGGCGTATTTTCCGCCCCCTTCATTCAACCCCATTGTTGCCCAAAGCTCATCTTGTTCTTCCGGCAATTGAGAGATGAGGTCTCTGATTTCATAGAGGGGTTTTTTCGTATTTTCTTCTGAGATAATTTGAGAGATCAAACCGGAGATAATAGTTTTAGCGCCATCGTCCCAATGAGGGTCTTTCGTCTTCTCATCAGGAATGACTAATGCATCCGCTACAGTGGCTATACGTTCACGTACTCGCACATCCCCCTCTTTGATGCTAGCAAGCGGATCAAAACGCGCACTTTCTTTTGTAACAATACCAAAGGGATCGATGATATGAACCTCTTGCCCCATAGCCCGGCGAGCATTGGCTGTGACATGAGCGTTTGTTCCCTTAGGATCAATAACCACAGCCGACCCTTCCCAAAGCAATAGATTAGGAATGATTGCGGTTGCGCCCTTACCACCACGAGACCCTGCAATAGTAAGCATATGCGCTTCGCCATCAAGACCAATTTCATCGTATGGATTAAAGAGAGAGCGTCCCACATAAAGAGTGTTCTTTTTATATGGCTTGCCCCATTCTTCAAGCATAGAAGCAAAACGTGCCGAGCCACCAAATCCGAAACGTCCCTCATCTAAGAAACGCATGATACGAGAATAGACATAAGAGAATTTAGTTTGGAATTTTCTTATAAAAACAACCCAACCATAAAAGACGGCGGGTAAGAACCACCAAAAGTGTGTGCTAAAGGTTGGCTCTAAACGGTCAATAAAACTGCCGCCTTTAATATTGACAGGACTGCGATCTAGCTTGAGTGGAAAGTCACCCTCGTCAATCTTGGGAAAATCACTCTCTTGAACGATTGGAAAATCGGTTTCATTAATCGCCGGGTATTTTGAATAATCAATCGGCGGAAATTTGCTCATATCAATCGTAGCAAATTGACTAAGATCGACAGGAGGAAACTTTGATAAATCTACGGGCGGAATATCGGGTTTATCCAAAAGAGGATATTTATCTTTTTCGACAAGTGGATAATCGGTCTCTTTGATTTCTGGGAAGCTTGATAAATCAACTTCGGGAAAATCTGAAAGCAAGGGCTTACGAAATTTATTGCTAATGTTTTGATAAATTTTAGCATAGTGATCTTCAATTTTTTTAATCTCAAATTGAACTTGATAAAGCTTTTCTATTTGCTTTTCAGCTTGTTGTAACCTGAGGGCAAATCCATAGACTTCCCTAAATGAATTCGTGCGTTTTGTTAAATATTTTGCTGTTTGTCCGCGTCCGCGACCAATACGGTCTATTTCTTGAACAATTTTGCATAAGACTACTTTCTGTCCAACCTCGTAATCCCAACATTGAGATGAGAGCAGATTAATATGTTTATCAAAATCATAAATTTCCTGTTTTAATTGCTCCTTAAATGCAACGCCAATGGTAACGTTTTCCTCTTTCGCGATTAGTAACGCAAGTTTGGTGATTGCATTTTCTAATCTTTTATATCTTTGACTCAACGTAATATTATTTTTGTATTGCTTAACCCGATTATTCTGAGAACGAAGTCGGTTTTGAAATGGCTTTAATGCGAATAATTTTTGTTCCTTATGCAATGACCACTCATCATCAATCTGCGCTTGATATTTTCCGAGCGCACGTTGGTAAGCGGTTTGTCTTTTATCTTCTTCAAATTGAATTAATGACAAGCGCTTCTTCTTAGCGGCTTCTATTGTTTTTTCTCGTTTTTCAATAGCGGCCTTATAAAGTCGTTTATCAATATCAATCTTATTTTGTTTTAGCCGTCTTTGCTCTTTGATTTGATTGATTTTTTCTTGCCGGGCACGCTCGGCCTTTGAGATCTTTTGTTCGCTTGCCCACTTAGCTTTGTTGATTTTGTCTTGTCTATCATTCACCGCCTTTTGAATTTTTCGCTGCCTGTTATCTTTGGCGCTTTTAATGGAACTCAATCGCTTAAGACGCGCTTGTTTAATGCGGCGTAAACGCTCAGCTTTAGCATTTTGAATTTCGGTGACCTGTGTGCGTTTGGCTAAAACTAGTCGTTGTTTTTGAATACGCTCATACTCTGTGCGGTATTCTTCGGTCACAATAGAAAAAGGCGTGAGATTTAAAAGAAGAATGGCAAGAATTAAAACCGGAATGGATGTAAAGAGTATGAAGGTCACCCACTGCAAACGTCTATAAAGTTTCGTTGTGTGGTAACACCCGACACCACCTCCAAATGCAAAAGCAATAAAGTTTAAAATCTGGGAGACAACAAACCACCAGAACAGAAACATAAGAAGGAAACTTATGATATTTCCTTCTATTCCATCTCCGAAAAATTTATTGAGATTACTTATTATGGGGATTTGAGTGGTAACACCAACCAAAGATATAACGACAATA
>JAEPQF010000177.1 GCA_017640685.1 Hyphomicrobiales bacterium | reverse complement strand
TTCTATTGGATTTGCATTTTCTGAACAGTGGGCAAAGAAAAATAAAAAAACACTCAATGGATTTCTTTCAGCGGCTCGTGAGGCTATTGCTATTCTTGATAAAGATGATGACGTGTGGAGAGATATTCGTCCGCGTATGAAAGTGAAAGATGATGCAACATTTTTAGCCATGCGGAAATCTTATAGAGATGGAATTTTACGTCGCCCTTTGATTGTTGAGCAAGCTGATGTGCAACGGTTATATAAGGTTTTGGCAGAAGTTGGTGGTGAAAAGTTGGTGGGGCGAGCAAGAGAATTAAGTTCTGGAACTTTTTGGCTTTTAGGTGATATATCTCAACCCGTTGCTGTTCGAATGGAAGAGGCGGAAAAGGTGAATTAGTGTATGAGATTTCTCTACCCCCTTTTTTCTATTGTTGGATTTATTTTGCTTTGGACAATTGCAGCTTTTTTAATTGCTGACCCGTTGTTGCCAGGGCCTGTTGAAGTTTGTTCGGCTATTTATAGAGAAATTAGTAGCGGTGCGCTTTGGCATCATTTGTTCATTACTCTTTGGCGTGTGCTAGCTAGTTTTATCATGGCGATGGTTATAGGCATTGGTATTGGCTTGGCAATGGGGCGTAGTCATATGATCAATGGGTTGTTTGATCCTTGGCTTGTGTTCTTTTTGAATATTCCTGCGCTTGTTGTGATTTTTCTTTGTTATATTTGGGGCGGCTTAACTGAAGCAGCTGCGATTATCGCTGTTGTTATTAATAAAGTGCCAAATGTTGCTGTTACGCTCAGAGAAGGGACGCGCTCTTTAAATTATGAGCTAGAGGAAATGGGGCAGAGTTTTCGCTACACACAATGGCAGAAATTTCAGCATATAATTTTACCGCAGTTGCAGCCCTTTATTGTGGCCGCTGGCCGCTCTGGCCTTTCATTGATTTGGAAGATTGTTTTAGTGGTTGAATTTATTGGTCGTTCTGATGGGGTTGGGTTTCAACTTCACACCTATTTTCAATTGTTTGATGTAGCTGCTATTTTGGCTTATTCACTGGCCTTTATTGCAGTGATGCTTTTGATCGAAATTTTAATTGTTCAACCTTGGGAGCGTTATGCAACACGTTGGCGTGCAGAGCCTGCTTAAGGTTCATATAAAAAACAAAACCTATTTAGGTGCAAATGGGGTTGAGACACAGGCGTTGAAAGATGCTGAGCTGACCTTGACCGAAAACAGTTTTACTGTGTTTTTTGGCCCCTCGGGTTGTGGAAAATCGACTTTGTTGCGGATTCTTGCTGGGCTAGACAGTGATTATGAGGGGGAGGTTCATTGGGCTCACCCACCAAAAGTTGGTATGGTGTTTCAAGAACCTCGTCTATTGCCTTGGCGTACGGTTAAGGAAAATATTTTACTGAGTGCCGACCCAACCTTTAGCGAGCAAGACTTTAGTCAGCTTGTTGAAGTGATGGGCTTAACGGAAATGGTTTCTCATTTTCCAGGTGAGTTATCACTTGGTTTATCTCGCCGGGTGGCGATTGCGCGTGCCTTTGCTTCAAAGCCAAATTTGTTGCTTCTTGATGAACCGTTTGTCTCGCTAGATGCGCCGACAGCTGCACGGTTGCGCCAATTGGTGCGCACACTTTGGGTGGATAATCCTATTACCGCTGTGATGGTCACTCATGATATGAGGGAGGCTGTTGAGCTTGGTGAGGAAGTCTTACTTTTCACGGCTAGGCCTGGTTCTATTCATGACCGGTTGACTATTTTGCCAACAGATCGAACAAGTGAAGCGACTATTGAGGCCAAGCGATCTGAGGTTAAATCGCTTTACCCGCATCTGTTTGAAACTTGATTTTTGTATCAGAGTATTTGCCATAAAACCTTTTTCCTTAGAGGTTTGATTTATAAAGAGCGACGGCTTTTGATCTTGATGAGACATCCATTTTTCTAAAGATGTTTTTCATATGAAATCTAATTGTGTTTTCTGAGATGTTTAGTTTCTGCCCGATCTCGGCGTAAGTCAGCCCATTAGAACAATGTTTGATACATTCAATTTCTCTCAAGCTTAATGTGTTTTTGTTCCAGGATTTATTGGTTAGTTTTTTTATCGTTGCTGTTGTTGGGTCTAAGTTTTCTAATTTTTTTAAAAATGAATTTGCAAGGAGCTGTGCTTCGTGTTGAGTTTTTAAAAACTGTTTTTTCACAGTTTCACTTTTGCCCTGGGTGTAGAGGGTCATACCTTTTACGCGATCAATTGTATTGAAGGGAATGATCCAGGCGTAATGAATATTGAATAGTTTCATAAGCCTATATTGAAATTGAATGGCCCAATTTGATTTATGAGTTTCAAGAGCTTTTATGTAATCAAATGGAAATGAAGAGTGGCTGATTTGTTCTGTAAGAGGGCATGCGTTTATGAGGCCCTTATCGATGAATTTTTCTAAATATTCTAGCCCGTAACTTGCGATGTAGTAATTGCCGTCTTGGCGCAAGTTGTTCATCGTATTTGCTTGATATGAAAACGCATCAAAATCAGTGTAGCCAAGTTTTGTGATTTCCGATTGAAAAAACTGCTTTAATTCGTGAACTGAGTTTTTCTCATCAATTTCATATATGATATTCTGCAGGTTTTTCATTATTGATGACTTTTTATTGACACGTTTTGAACGAGATGAAGGAGGCATTCTGCTGAATGCCTCCTTTGTTTAACTATCTTATATGATTGAGGATAAGAATAGTAAAACTATTGTTATTTGAACATTTATGATTGGTTTCGTTTTGTTGAAGGCATCTAGTGCTAGAGACCACCGCAAAAAGATGTGATTTGCGCTAGGCTTGGATTGGGGATGCCAAGAAATTGCAAAAAGGACCTTGTTGAGTTTATGTCATCATTACTCAGAGCAAAGCCTCTTAATGATGAGGATACTTGTGGGCCCGTGCCACAGAATATACCTGGGTAGGTGTTTCTTGTCATATGGTCAGCGTTAAAGCCTGGGTTTGAGTATGTGAGAAAATTTCTTGGGTCTTTAAATATATCTGCATTGGCTTGACTGTTTGTCATTTCATTGAAATCAGATGAATTTTGATTAAACCGCTTTCTTTCTTCATTGAAGAATTTTTCAATTCTTGCCACTTCGTTATCTGTGAGTTGATCGCCGCTCAACATGCTAAGGACAAAAATTTCACACCCTCCTAATGTTGGTAACAAAAATAAGAGGGAAAGACTGAAGAATAGTTTTTTGAAGTTTTTAAATTTCATTAGACTGTAACTTTCTTAAATAGGCCGCTTTAGCTTTAAAAAGGAGAGCGTGCGCCAATTGAAATTATGGTTTGTTGGAAATCATTTCTTGGGAGGTTGCTTTCAAAATCTGTGAAGCTGGCACGTCCATAGATATTGAGGCGATGATTTACGTCATAAGAAATTTCACCTGAAATGCCGGTGCCTTGAATTTCTTCTAATGCTAGGGCGAGTTCCGGGAAGAGGTCTGGTGCGTTGAAATTTCCATCTGAATAAGAGCCGGTGAGAGAGACCGTTAATTTGGGTCTGATTTGCCAATTAAACCCAGCTTCCAAGCCATAAAAATCATTATCTAAAAATGGATTGTTAAAGGCGTCTGATTTGCCGATGCGAACTCTTGTAAAAAGACTGAGAGTTTTCATAGCAAGCGGTGTGTATGTGAAAGTGAGGTCACCTTGATAAGTATCGTTATTGCTTAAGGTTGCGAACTCAAATTCTCGCCTTGAGATTGTTCCGCCAATGGTGGTTTTTAAGTTTCCGCTGTTTAGCAATATGTGTCTTGTTAGGTCTATACGACCACCATAGGACGTTGAGATATGTGTTGGGACTTCAAGTTGATTGTCTGTGAAATAATCCCTTGAATAAAAGCCACTGATTTTGAAAACCGTGTCTTGATTGAATTTATGATAAAGAGCTGTTTGGTTGCCAATTGTGATTGAGTTATATTCATCAAATTTATCATACCCGAACCAGTCAACAATTCCTGCGATGTGTAGTAAATTGCGCGTTGAGAGGGGGGCGATTATGTGGCCGGCGCCACTTAAGTTTACCCTGCGGTCACTTTTCCGGTTTGGGTCAAGTTGGAAAAATTGATTGATGTCTGGCTCTAGAAGCCCATCGACATAATCAACCGATGCGTTGTAGTTGAATTTGAAAAGGACTGGACGCTTGTCTTTTAGAAATTCTTTTATTTCTTGATTTGTTGATTGTGAATTTATGGTCTGTTTTGAATTTTCTTCTGCATAGGCAAATGAAGAAGCAATTGATAATCCGATGCTTGCCCCTATAGCAAAGGAATAAATGTGTTTTTTTAATTTTGGCATATAGCCTCATCCCTATAATAAACGTCATATTTAATATTGAATCACGCTATCAAAGGGGTGTGTGCGCCGGAACTACATGATCATGTAGGGGGAGGCGAGTTTTGCACAAATGATCTTTATATTGTTTCGTGGTTTGAGCGGCTTACTTTATTTTTTTAAGGGTGGCGCAACCGGCTGTGGCGTCTATGCCTGATTCTACAAAACAGGCTGCAATTTTCACTTTTGATAAAATTCGGCCGTGATTATAGCCACGACTGCCGGGGGAGACCCAGGTGATAGATTTATTATCTGGATAGATTACTCCAAAGAAATCCACTCTTCCTCCTGAATAGGTGAAGTATCCTTTGAAGCGTCTGTCTTTTTGCTCGGTGATTTGAATGGTTTTGTCTCTGGTTTTGTAGCCCTTTTTCTCGGAGACAGTATTGTTCTTCCCGCTCCATGTGCCAAGAAGGCTGGGGATGACTTCTTCTGCTTTGGCTTGGTGTAATGTTAGAGACATAATTAAACTTACAAATATTACAGTTAAGTTCATTTGTTTTGTTAATTTGTAATTCATTTTCTATCCCTCCATCAGATTATGCCTTCCTTCGTTATTATACTATCATTTTCATTTGTCGTTCTTTTTTCTCTATAAACTTTATCGGTACTTTAGGAGG
>JAEPQF010000176.1 GCA_017640685.1 Hyphomicrobiales bacterium | reverse complement strand
GCTCAATCTTATGGATATAAAGTATCCGTAAAACAGGTAAGAAATAACATACATAAAAAAATCGAGATCTGCCAACACATCGGCCATGATTCACGGATTAGTGAATATTGCGACGAATATAATAGTTTTGGAAGAAGCTACGGCAGATAAGCTACCCCAGAACATTATTTAAAAACTGTCATTCTATAATCACAATTTTAAAAGCATTATCCCTTGCGTCTTCATTGAATAAAGGGATAATGCTTTTCTATGGTAAGAGCAGATAAAATAAGCTGGGTATTTCATCCAATTAAATCGATAGCCCAATTGAGAAAGCAAATAGGAAGACAAACAAATAAAGTGTGTCTTGCCGCTATTTTGCTAAGCTCTAGCCTCATTGCAGGGTGCGGAGGGCTTGGCTACACGCCGCCACCAGGTGCTAAGTTAGGCGATGCATTTTTAAGCTTAACAGTGTCTACAGGCAATAAAGGCCGTATGCCTGAAGGCGCAGATATCGTCATAAGTATAGAAAACGCGACAGCTGCAACGTCTAAAGAACAAGTCATCATCGGTGATGTTGTAAAACTCTCTCTTGGTGACACAGATGTTAAAGTCAATTTTCCAATTGATAAAAACTTACTAGAAGATTGCGGCACCAGCAAAAGTTGCTACATATATGTAAAAGTCGTAAAAAACGGCACAACATATTATAACACCACAACTCCTACTCCTTACAAGGCCGGTCAAACAAAAGCAAAAATCACTGTAGCCAAAACCAGCTAAAACCAGTTAGCGCAATAATGATTTTGGCAAAGTCCTCCGTTTTAACATCCGCTTACGCAAAGCAAGCCATCTCTTGCATGAAGGCAACTTTAAATTACACCGCACTCGAATTTGTGGCCCCTTTTGAACAATCTGGCGCCGCGTTCTCTTTAATAACGTTTTATACTCATCTTGAAGTTTGCTCACCCAAGTCAAGCTCGGCTTTCGCGGCACCACTTCACTTCCAAGAGGAAGCGGCTGTAAGCACCCATGCTGTGTGAAACTTGGGTCATCAACAAACTCACTTGATGCATAAACTTGATACCCCGTTTTACAAACAAGAATAGAGGGGAGAGTTCGTTTCTCATTAAACGATAAGAAAACCGGTTGCATCTTTTTCCATAAATTAAGAAACTTATGGTTCTTGTGAATAGCAAGTTTTTCAGAGGTCAACCGAAATGGAAAAATATGTATAGGAATAACCCCCTGCCCCTGCTTAAGTGAAAGCGCTACTAAATCATAAAGAAGAGACATAGGCCCATTTTTCAAAGCGTAACACCCAACAGATGAGCACCCTCCATGAATGAGCAAATAAGATCCTGTTCGTTTCTGAAGCCCATCATAAATATTCGGAAACGCCAAATTCAAAGCACGCGGCCACTTTCTTGAATTCCATAAGACATCTTTTGCTGGAACATGGTAAAACCCTTCTGGCGCTTGTTTGTCACCTTCAGCAACTTTAGGTCCTAATTTTCCAGAATATTTACAGATCTCAAAACTCTTATAGAGCTTGTATGAGCCTCTGCTTTGTAACCAAACTTCTAAAGTTTTTTCTTGCTTAAATAATCGTAAATAAATGCGTAAAGGTTCTGTAAAACCAATGGCTTTCAATCTCTCTTGTACCCTGATTTCACTAGCCCGTGGCAGAGAGGCCGCATCCACAGCAACAGACAAAGTGCAATTTAGCGCTATGCAAAGCAAAATAATCACTTTCAAAGCGTGTTTCACCAATAGAACCTCTTCACAAACCTGTTACCAATTATCAGATAAAATGAGATGACAATCCAATTAGAACGGCTCATACTAATCATGAATTAAATAACCTCTAGATTAAACCTTAATAAAGAGATTATGGATCATTATCATCAATGGTAAATTAAATTCAAAAGGGCAACGCCCTTTCAACAGTTTAAATTAAGAGTAAACCTAATGAAAACAATCATCGCGACTTTAAGTTCAGTTTTTTTACTACTCACCCTAAGCACGCAAGCCCAAGCGGGTAACAGACATTACCCAAATGAAAGTGGCTTTATTCTGTTTGATCTATTCGCCCAAGCTCCTGAAAGCAAATATAGAAAAGGTCGTCCAAAAGTGCGCGGCTTTAGAAGAAAAGTTGGCGGATATTCCTATAAATATTCAGATACCCTTGATGGCTTTGGTAGTCGCCCAGGAGATTTCAACCCAATTTTCGATGGTCGCGGCCTCTTCAGTGAACGTCTTGGAACAGATGGACCTTATATTGGAAATTAAAAGAAATAACAAATTTTAGAAAAAACTATACAAAAGAACAATATGGGCCGATTTAACACCACTAAAATCGGCCCAATTGACAAAGACAGCAGCTAGTTATAAACACCTAAAAATACATACCCATAAAGACGTATCACCCTCATCTTTGATTGCAGTTTAATCCATCACAATTGAGCAAAATTCATTGTGAGGATGTGAACCAACTTGATATGACATTCCCCTTGAAAGCGCCCACAGTAAGACCATTCACTGATTGGGATTATTTAAAGTGGTCATGTGAAGAACGATCAAATCTAACATTTTATCTCAATCATAAATTCTTAAATAGCTGAAGTTTTTCAGCATCATGAGGACTATTATGATGAAATCAACAATCGCACTATTAACAACATTATTTACAATCTTCGTCTTTCTCTCCCCAGCGACAGCCGATACAGAATTTCCGGAAGAAAAGGAACCTGCAACTTATTCAGCTCTAACAATTCCGGTAAATGAAACCAAAGCAAAAAAGGCAAAAAAATCTCAATCCTATGAGAATTCAGCCAAAAAAATCCGTGATGAAAAATATCTAGATTTTAGATGTGAAGATGAGGAAGTGAATTGCAAACATCCTTACAAAAACGGCACATTCAATCCAGATTATAATACATCTAACTAATTTTCTTTGTCGTCAACAATAACCTCTAAAGTAAAAAATGAGGCTTAGACGTTACATAAAGAAAGCAAACCGTTTATAAGTGGCGTAGAGGTCTAGCTCTACGCCACTTTTTATTTGACAGAAACTCCCCCTCAATCAAACATGGGAGCCAACATTCAACATAGTTAACAGAGGTAGAATTATGGGTCTTAATAGAACGTTTTTAATCGCAGTAACACTTCTACTCGCCGTATCAGCCACTCTCACTATCAACCCTGGCATTGCAGAAGCTAAATGCAAAAAGTTTGGCTTCACAGTCAATGATTATGGCAAAAAAGGCCCAACTGAGGATGCGAAACGCTTGCTTGACAAATTCATCGCCAATTGGATGGCAAAGAACAATATTAAAAATTACCGCACAAAACCGAAAACTGTATCATGCGAGCTCTTCATCGATGTCGTGCTTTTCGATGAATATACTTGCCGCGCAGACACAACAGCTTGCTGGTAAAACGAGCTAGCCATTAAGCTTAGTTAGCAAGTAAAATTAAGAGTACAAAACCCGTCTTTTACTCTTAAAAGGCGGGTTTTATTTTAAGAACAGAAAAAATTCACAAAACCTGACTTACAGTAGCGGCCTCACAAACGTCTCTTTAATCCACCATTTAGGAAACCGCGCTCTTAACTCAGCACCAGCTCTTTGCACATCTTCCTCAGTTTCAAACAATCCAAAACAAGTCGCACCAGAACCAGACAATCGAGAAATCACACATCTATCAAGCCGACCAATCTCGTTTAATACTTCGCCAATTTCAGGAGCCACTTTCAAAGCAGACTCAAGTAAATCATTCGGTATTCTCTCCATAGTCGAGATGACAGAACCAATGCTAGAAAACTCTAGAGAACAAAAGTCAAAATCACTTTGGCTCTCTTCGTGCTGAAAGGGGCTCGCATTGAGTGCCTGAAAAACTGATGCCGTCGAAACAGTTACCCTGGGGTTCACTAACAACATTTGTATTTTAGGCATCTGTTTAATCGGTTGAACAATTTCCCCAATCCCTTGCATAAAAGCTGGTGCAGAAGAAATGCAAACTGGAATATCAGCTCCAAATTTCTGCGCAAATTTCACGAAATCAAAGTCCGAGAAATCCGCTCCACGATCAGTTAAAAAACGTTTCACCAACCGAAGCAAAGCAGCTGCATCAGCTGAGCCTCCTCCAAGACCAGCTGCAACGGGTAATTGCTTTTTTAAATGAAAGTCACCTATTTTTTTAGAAGCTAAAGGAAGAGCACTAAAAGGAGAAAGTTCAGTGAATAAGTGAACACCAACAGTCTCAACCAGGTTCTCACCTTCAATGGTCAGAGCTTCAGGGCCTGTAACATCTAATTTAAACTTAGAATTAGTAGGAGATAAATTGTTTTCATTTGAAGGAAAAAATGAAAGCTCGTCACCACACCCAGCAAACACCACAAGACTCTCAAGTTGATGATAACCATCTTCCCTCTTACCTAAAATGGAAAGAGTGAGGTTAACCTTAGCCCAAGCTGTTTCATTATAAATTTTACTAGTCACTGGCTCATATGAGGCATAATGAAAGAATGGTCAAAAACTCAAGATCAAATAAATGATCGTCATGTTTTCAACCAAACCATTGGTTTTATTTTTCTTTGATAGACGCTTTTGCTTGGCGTTTTTCAGGAAGACCATCAATCATTTTCTTATCAATTTGTTTTTTTAAATCTTCATCTGGCTCCAAACTTAGAACCTGTTTCCATTGAAAACGGGCTTCATTCTTACGCCCCACACGCCAATAAACATCCCCCAAATGATCATTAATCACAGGATCATCCGGCCGCAGCATCACAGCTTTTTCTAATATCGTAACCGCTTGTTTATACTCACCAAGTCGGTAATGAGCCCACCCTAAGCTATCAACATAATAACCACTATTCGGCTTTAATTTCACAGCTTTGCGAATAAGCTTCATAGCATTAGTGAGGTTCAAATTCTGATCAACCCAGCTATAACCAAGATAGTTTAAAACATCAGGGCGGTTCGGGCTGAGTTTCAAAGCTGATTTAAAATCCTTTTCAGCTTTCGGCCACTCTTTTGAGCGCTCATAACTAATACCCCGCCCATAATAATAAAACCAATCACTCGGTCGCGGTTTTTTCAAAAGCGCAATCGCTTTGCTGTAATTTGCAGCGGCCTGAGAATATTTCTTTTCAT
>JAEPQF010000175.1 GCA_017640685.1 Hyphomicrobiales bacterium | reverse complement strand
GACTTTGGCTGACCGTATATTATGCCTTGATATGCTCGTGACACTCGGTATTGGGTTTATCGCAATTTTCACACTGCATAGCGGTTTTTATGCGTATCTTGATATGGCGATTGCATTGGGGTTGGTTGGGTTTCTTGCAACTATTGCTTTTGCTCGCTTGCTCATGCACCGCGGTGAAACTCATGATACACCAGCCGGTGACAAACTTGAAGAAATTGAAGATGAAGATGAGCACAAACAGGTAAAATCAAGCGGGGGTGCTAACTAATGCTGGATTATTTTCTTGGATGTTTATTAATTGCTGCGGCTATCTTTAATTTAATTGCTGCCATTGGCTTACTACGACTGCCTGATGTTTATACGCGCATGCATGCTGCGAGTAAGGCTGGCACTTTTGGCTCTGGCTTGATGTTGGTGACGATTGCCATTCATGCCGGTGAAATTAATATTGCCTCGCGTGCTCTTGCGGGTGTCGCATTCTTTCTCTTAACTGCGCCTATTTCAGCTCACCTTTTAGCGCGGGCAGCCTATGTTGCAGGGATTGAGCCTTGGGGTGGGACAGTGAGAGATGACCTTAAGGGCCACTATAAAGACAAGCAGGGTCATTTGAGTAGTGATGACGATTAGAATATTTTTCTAGAACAAAAAAGCCTCTTTGCACGACAATGCAAAGAGGCTTTTTTTGTTCTCATCCATTAGATTTAATGCTAATGCGCTGCAATTTAAATTGGCTTAAATTAACCTTGGCGCGCTTTAAATCTTGGGTTTGTTTTGTTGATGACATAAAGACGGCCACGACGACGTACAACGCGGTTATCTCTATGGCGCTTTGCAAGCGACTTAAGTGAATTTCTGATCTTCATTGTTTTAAATCCGAATATCGTAAGTTAACTTATGGCTTTTATGCAGATTTTCGCTTTATTTCTATAGTTTAACAATCTCTGCAAACAATAAAACGACCGCATTAGGCCTTTGTCTGTGTTATTTACGATTAAGCGTTGTTAAAACGAGCAATCGCACAAAAAACAGAGGCCAGCTAAAAAACTGGCCTTTCTTGGTGAGTTTAATGACATAGAGAATAAAAATTGTCAACTAAGCTCTTTATTTCACCCAATTATTTCTCTTAAATTTCTTTAAAGTCTTTAATTTAGATTAAAGACTGGTATTCTTATTTAAGACTATAAAGACTAATGAAAAAAATCTGTGGCTTTTAAAACATTCTATTTTAATATATATTTTATGCAGATTACTTAACCAGGAAATTTCATGCGCTTAACCGTTCATACAGACTATGCCATTAGAACACTCATTTTTCTTGCTATTCGAGACGATAAGTTAGCAACGATTAGTGATATTTCCGAACAATACCAAATTTCGAAGAATCATATGATGAAAGTTGCGCAGGAATTGGTTCATCATAATTTCGTTATTAGCGAGCGCGGACGTAATGGTGGGCTTCGCCTTGCGCGCTCACCTGCTGAAATTAACCTTGGCGATGTTATTCAAAAAATGGAAGCGGACTTTTACCTGGTATCTTGCCTCGATCCGGAAAAAAACACTTGTAGAATAGCTGGTAGTTGCGGCGCTCAAACTATCATGCATGAAGCTATTGCAGCTTTCATTGCCGTTTTCCGTCAATACACCCTTGAAGATGCTGTTATTAATGAGAAAAAACTCAAAACTATGTTTTTAACGGAACTTGAGATTTCGGGCTCTTAATTTCTTCTCTCACCATACGACCTCTTCCTTGAATATCTTCTGTGAGCAAGAGGCCTCTCCTTATCGCTTATGATGATTTGATATGATATTCATTTTTCATGCAAAAAGCGCGGGAAATTCTTAAAAAAACATTCGGGTATGACGATTTTCGTAGTCACCAAGCTTCAGTGATCGAAACGCTGATTGGTGGCGGTGATTGTCTTACCCTTATGCCAACGGGTGGTGGGAAATCTCTTTGTTATCAAATTCCGGCTTTGGTGCGGCCTGGCACTGGCATTGTTGTTTCTCCGCTTATTGCTCTGATGCAAGATCAGGTTGATGCGCTTATTCAACTTGGTGTGAAAGCTGCTTTTCTTAACTCCACTCAAACGCAAGTTGAACAACGTGATGTTCAAGATCAATTACTCAATGGTGACTTAGACCTTTTATACATTGCGCCAGAGCGGCTTTTATCGAACCGTATGTTAGAACTTCTAGCCAGCGCAGATCTATCTCTCTTTGCGATTGATGAAGCGCACTGCGTTTCCCAATGGGGGCATGATTTTCGCCCTGAATATCGCCAACTTTCAGCATTAGCCGATCTTTTTCCGCATGTGCCTCGCATTGCTCTGACTGCAACAGCAGACCAAAGAACTAAGGATGAAATTGTTGAACAATTGCGCCTTACAGGTGCAGAGCAATTTATAGCCAGTTTTGATCGTCCTAACATTCGCTATACGATTGCTGAAGGGGGAGGCAACCGCGAGCAGCTATGGCGATTTATGGAGACGGAACATAGCAACGACGCAGGTATTATTTATTGTTTATCTCGCAAAAAGGTTGAGGAAACCGCTGAATGGCTTTCTAGAAAGGGGAGAACTGCCCTAGCCTATCATGCAGGCATGGATACGGAAACTCGCAGAGACGCGCAGGCGCGTTTTTTGAGAGAAGATGGCATTGTGATGGTTGCAACTGTTGCCTTTGGTATGGGCATCGACAAACCTGATGTGCGTTTTGTTGCTCACTTGAATTTGCCCAAATCAATTGAATCTTATTACCAGGAAACTGGGCGTGCTGGCCGGGATGGCGAGCCTGCCAATAGCTGGATGGCTTATGGCCTGAATGATGTTATCACTTACCAACAATGGATTGAAAACTCTGATGCGGGGGATGTGCAAAAGCAAGTGGAACGGCAAAAACTAGATGCACTTCTTGGGCTTTGTGAGACGACATCTTGTCGGCGTGTGCATTTGCTGAATTATTTTGGTCAGGAAACTTCAGAACCTTGTGGCAATTGCGATAATTGCCTTTCTCCGCCAGAGACATTTGATGGGCTTGAATTGGCACAAAAAGCGCTTTCAACGGTATATCGCACTGGGCAGCGTTTTGGTGTGTCTTATCTTATTAAGGTTCTCCTTGGTACAACTGATGAACGTATCATTCAAAATAATCATGATCAGATTTCAACATTTGGAATTGGGCAAGATGTGAGTGATAAAGAATGGCGCAGTATTTTTCGCCAACTCATTGCGCGCGGGTTTTTAACCTCAGATCATGATCAATATGGGGGTCTGCGATTAAGTGAGACTTGCCGCCCACTGTTAAAGGGTGAGCAAGAATTTCAATTGAGACGCTTACGCCTTAGCTCCAAGGCGAAACGATCTAGCCGGGCGAAAGATACGAAAATTCCAGCGGCTGATAAACCTTTGTGGGATGCTTTGATTGCTCTTCGTATCGAATTAGCACAGACCCAAAAGGTCGCGCCTTATGTCATTTGTCATAACCGCACTTTTGAAGAGCTTGTTACTGTTCGCCCGAAGACTATAACTGGGCTTTATAACATCACGGGGCTTGGGGAAAGTAAAATCAATCGTTATGGCGAAGATTTCTTAAAGGTTATCAAAGCGCATCCACGGGTTGAAACTTTGAATAACAAGCTCTCTGACACTGTGAACCAAACCTTGCTTTTACATCTACAAGGCCATAAGCCCGATGTCATTTCAGAGAAACGCGGCATTAGTGTTTCTACTATTTATGATCATTTTGCTGATGCGATCGAAGGTGGACTGATTGAGATTAAAGATTTGAAAGAAATTGATGATGTGGCCCTGGCTGAGATTGATCAAACTTTTGAAGAGCAGAATATTTTTGAAACAGGCCTTTTAAAACCGAGCTACGAAGCGCTTGAAGGGCGCTATAGTTACGGAATTTTAAAATGCGTTTTGGCGGAAAAAGCTCTTAGCGCCTAAGCTCCCCTATTTTACGTTCTCTAGATTACCTTATACACGACACGACCGTTTACTCTACCTCTCTCTCGAAAGCTCATCGCTAGATATAAACAAGCCGTTTTTTAATAAAAAACACCTGCTGGATTGGGAAGTCCAGCAGGTGCAGTCGGAGATAGGAGAGTTTAATGATCGTGAAAAGAAGTCATAATTGCGCTAACTTCTTTTTGGGTTGGAGATTAATATTTCCAACCAACACCGAAAGTAAATTTCTCAGTGTCTGTCGCAAACTGATCTGCATCATAATTTGCGTATTTGGCTTCTACATAAACGCCTTTTCTAAGTGGCATTTTTGCGTAGAAATCAAATTCTGTACCGTAGTCAATTGAGCCTTCTTCTGATTTAAAGTCATGATATTGAGCTTTCAGAAGTAAGCCATTGAAGATTGCTAGTGAACCTGGTGCATTTTTCACTTTGTAAGTCACATCAATATAGAAATCTTCAAGACCATTTACTGGTGTTACTAGGAATTTATCTGCAAACCCATTGAACTTATGCAATGTCGCCAATGGGGTTCTGAAGCGACCGGCCGTATCATCATCTGCACCAAGGACTTCATAACCAACGGTTGTTTTCAAACCTGATTTTGAAACACCAAGAGCTAAATGATAGTAATCTGCTTCATATTCTAAAGTGTTGCTACCATAATCTTCTTGGTGAGCATATTCACCATAATAATGGAAACCATAGCCTGCATATTCCCTCTTACCTTTAAGAGAGATGCCGTAAGACGCATTAGAATTGGCGGGGCTGTCATCTTCAAAATCTAGAAGGAAACCATAACCTTTTACAACGCCGATACCTTTAATTTTGTATGCGGCATGTAAGATGTGGCTTTCACTATCCCAGTCACCATTTGGTGAGTCATTACCAAAGATACGGTTCACTTTATCAATGTAACCATACGTTAGAGTAAGACCTGGAATTGATGTGTTTTTGACAAGACCAGCGTCAAATGTTTGGTTGTTTTGACGCCAACCAACATGGCCAACAAAACGATGGTTATCAACCGTGATCACTTGTCGACCAATTTTAGCAACAGTGCCGGGAAGTCCAGAATATTGCATATATAGTTGATTAAGTTCGTGAGATTTCACATCAGCAACAACAGGAAATTGAGTTTTGCCGTTAATTGTGTTGTTAAACTCGTCACCAAATACATTAGTAACAGCTTCAAATTCGACACCAAGAGTTAAGCCATAAAAGCTGCCAGATTTCCACCCAACCCGGCTTCTTAATGTTGAGGCATTTG
>JAEPQF010000174.1 GCA_017640685.1 Hyphomicrobiales bacterium | reverse complement strand
GAAATCATAAAGGCAAGCTCATCTTTAATGATTTGCGCACGTTCTCTAACAGCATCTAAATCTTCAACATACCGTAAAATATGGTTGTAATTTTCTTGCAAATGTCTTTGTTCATGTTCTGTCATCCAGTCTATATCGCTCATGAGAAGCATTTGAATTGCATCTCTTTGTGGTGCCATATAACGCCTGAACATAATGGCCTGTTTGCGAACAACTATAATAGACTCTCGCAAAGTAAGATCACCTGTTTCTAAAATTTGTTCTTCTATAATGTCTGTTTTTTCATCTAAGCTTGATAAAACGGGCTCCATTCTAAAGAACAGTTGAGACAAAAGCATAGCAACAAATTGTCCAGAACTCTTAGGGCCTCTTCCATTTTGTAATTTCTTCTCAAGGTCCAAAACAGCTCTTAATCGTCTTTTTCTCACGCTAATAATTCGGCTTTTATCAATCCATAGTCGTATTGAAACCATATCTTCAGGATTAGAATTTTCGTTTAGATTGACACCCCTTAGAATAAGAATGAAGCCATCATTGATTTGCGTCATTCTCGGCCTTGTTTCATCTGCAAGTAATGCTTCAATGACATAAGGGTCAAGATATGAAATCTCTTTAGTGAGCCATTTATGTGTGTCTTCATGAGTAGCATCCAAATGCACCCAGGTGACTTGATCATCACGAATGCTATCGGTCATCTCAGATTGTTTTATCTCGTTGCCACCGCCGCAACCATCAAATTTATAAGCAAATAAAACAGGATCATTCATGAGTTAGAGGTCCGCCGCTTTTAATGTGAATATCACGTTGAGGGAAGGGGATTTGAATGCCATTTTCATTAAACTTTTCCCAAATAGAAAATAATACTTCGCTTTTGGGGCGTTTACGACCAACAATAATATCTTCCACCCAAAAATAGAGAAGAAAATTGATCGCATTATCGCCAAAACTATCAAGAAAGCACAGCGCTTCAGGGGATTTACAGCACCGCGGATGCTCATTAGCGCTTTCAATGAGTAGCTGATAAACTTTGTGCAAATCGGAGCCGTAGGCAACACCAATTTCGATATCTACACGCCCCAGATTATCCGAGTAAGTCCAATTGGTGATGCGGTCAGTAATGAAATCTTCATTTGGAATCATGATATCGCGACTTTCCAGGGTCTCAATGCGGGTAAATCTAGCGCCTGTATTTCTTACAATTCCAGATGTACCATCGCTTAATTCAATCAAGTCCCCTTCCTTAACGGCTTTTTCAGAGAGCATAATAATGCCACTGATGAAATTTGAAGAAATTTTTTGAAGACCAATCCCAATCCCAATCCCTATTGCACCGCTAAAAATCGTCAGGCCAGTCAAATCTAAACCAAGAAAATCGAGGGAAATGAGAAAGGCAATAAAATAGACTAAAACTTGAAATGCTTTTATTAATAGGGCCCTATTGCCTGCTTTAATGCGATTTAATTTTTTTATTTTTCGTTCGCCAAATTCAGAGACAATTCCAGTAAGCCAGAAAACAAGAATGGCAGAAAAAATAACCTTACAAACAAATAAAGCCGTTAAGTTATATTCCCCAATTTTTACAGTTAAAGCTTCAGACCCCAAAAAGTCTGTTATTGGCTTAAGGTATCCATAATGATGAAGCGCAGCAAAGCCTATTGCCATAATTATAATGAGTAGTTTAGCAATCCAGGCCCGGGGTTTTAATAAAATAACGATTAAATTTTTCATATAGAAACCTTAAAGTTTCAGATTAGCATGCATACATAAATCTATCCTAGATCGTTTCTCCTATTTTGGCAGCAAATACTTTCAAGTTTAACCCAAGGATAGATGTGTTCAGTTATATGTGGCTTCTTAGACTGCTTAATGAGTAATGTTACTAAATGATCCCATTAGTGATAAGAGCGATGATCCAAGAGGCCCATTGAGCATGTAGCGCCTTAATATTTTAACTCTTGGTCATTAATTGATTAGGCTCTACGGCCACAAGCTTTTGAATAGCTTTAACCTTGCGCTCAGCAAATAATACATTAGGGATTTCGATGGTTTCTTCTTTAGCGCCGCTGGTAATTAAACATAAATCACCAGCCCCTAAACCAAGAACAGTATGTCTAAAAAAATCATCACTACGCTGCTCAAAGAGCATACCTCTTGTATCGTAGCTCTCTTGGCCGCCGCCAATAATTTTTTCTTCAATAATTTGACCGGGTCGTATTCTCCAATACACCATACGATCAAAAACAAAAAACATCATCAACCACAATATCAAAAGCAGGGTGGAGAATACTAAGTAAAATCCCATATTCATATGAATTGAAAGTTGTGGGATAAAAGTGAAAATGTCATCCCAAAAGCCCAACCAAGCAAAAGTCACAGTAATGAAGGCAAAGGCGAGTATTAAGGACAGGGAGTATATGCCTCTAATTTTGATGTTGGTAAATGTTATGACCAGCAGTAACACTAGGACATATATCATTCCAAGACTTGAACTTGTGTGAAAATATTCATTCCTGACCTGGTCCAATTCTACAACCCCGCCTTTGAAAAAAGTTACAAGAGCCAGTAGAAAGCCGGAAACCCAGACAGGCCACCAATAGAATAAAGTTGAGTGGCTATACACCACGATCTCAGGTAATTCTTTTTCAGGATTGGGTAACTCATCAACAGAGCTGCCTTCTGTATCATTTCTGCTTTTGTTAAATTCACGAGCCATCTTAATTCTATCCCTTAAACGAAAATTATTGTCCAAAAGCAACATTTAAAACCGGCAAAAGTTCCGTCAAACTTCGGGATGAAGAAAATAAAAAAGCCTACAAAGGAACTTTTCTCTCACTTAGGTGTTTTATGATTGTAATGCATGTTTAAATTCCAAACGTGTAAGACTAATGATGAAACAAAAGACCGAGTGAGGTGATCAAATGTTAAGTTGGGCTTTAGTATTTTTTGTCGTAGCGATTATTGCTGCTGCTTTAGGGTTTGGAGGCATTGCTACTGCCGCGGCAGGGATTGCAAAAATTATTTTCTTTATAGCTATTGCATTGTTCGTATTGTTCTTGGTTATCAATATGCTCAAAGGTCGTCAGCCACCTAACCCTCTATAAACAAAATATTATATTAATCATCATGCAGGAGGGGCTATGGGCTTAGAAATTAGTGGGCTGTTAGGTTTGTTAATACTTGCGTTAAATGTTTGGGCAATTATTAAAACTGTGCAGTCATCAATACCGGATCATAGAAAAGTACTATGGGTGGTCATCATTATTCTGTTACCAGTCATAGGGTTTATTCTATGGTATCTACTAGCAAATGTAATTAGACGTTAAGCAAATTTTTAGCTGTCAAGAAATTGGCAGCTAATTTTTTGATTATTGATATGGTAGAGGTGCATCATTCCACAACATGCCGAATTATCTCTGACAGATACATTAGAAATGATAGTCAATGAAACGCATGGCGACAATATCAGTGTTGATGATTTTGGTGATGTGTTGAGCACACGTGGCTATGGCCCACTTCTTGTGGGCCCTGCAATCATTACAATTCTACCAACGGGTGCAATACCAGGTGTGCCTGATATATGCGCTCTTCTCATAATATTCATTTCAGTACAAATACTCATTGGACGCGCCCGTCCCTGGATACCTAAAAAATTAAACAATTTTTCGATGAAAAGAGAAAAATACATTCGTGTGGTAAATCAGGCAAAACCTTACACGAAAATAATAGACCGGTACCTTTACCCTCGGCTAAAGTTTCTGACCAGAGAAGAGTTACAGCCAATCATCGCGCTTGTTAGTATCTTGCTTTCGCTTGCGATAATGGTCCTAAGTTTTATTCCCTTTATGGCGGCAATACCTGCAGCAGGGATATTGTTATTAGGATTGGGGCTTAGTAGTCGAGATGGTCTCCTTCTTCTGCTGTCTTTTGCAGTTTTTTTTATCAGTGCTTCTATCATTCCCTTTGCCTGGTCAATCCTAACCTAAAAAAAAATTAATTATGGAACCTTTTCTTGCTTTGTAAGTTATTCAGGTGTGAGTGTTCAACACTTCACAAGATGAATAACAAGGAGAATGAAAATGAATTGGAACCAAATCGAAGGTAATTGGAAACAGTTTAAAGGTGAGGTCCAGAAACAATGGGGCAAACTAACCGACGATGACCTGGACCAGATTGAAGGTGATCGTAAAAAACTGGTCGGTAAGTTGCAGGAAAAATATGGCAAGACACAAGAAGAAGTAGAAGAAGAAATTAATAGTTGGAGATAAATTCACTCAACTCAAAAAAGGGTTCGCTATCAGTCCTCACTGTGCGAGCCCTTTTTGGTGTTAATTGCACTCTCTACAATCATGAAAAACTCACAAGCACACCTTTGTACTACGAAAACGAGAAGCTTGTCTCTGGATAGTTCAGTACAACATTTCATCCCGATTTTTATATAGTTTTTTGTGTTTGAAAAACACATCTCTTGAAACGTTTACCAGCCATTATAGTATAACGAATATGGCTGGTAAGCTTCTATAAGACATTACAATGAATTTGTATTTTCGTGAGTTGCGCTAATTTTAAATCTCTTCCTTAACCTGCGCGTAACTCAAGGCTGCAAATAATGCGGTTCCACCTATTACATTGCCCGCTAAAGTGGGGAAAAAGAACCTAAGAAAATCTGCAAAAACAATTTCACCTTGTGCCATAAGATAAAAAACCTCGGCTGACCCTGCTATGATGTGTGTGAAATCAGCTAAAGCAATCAGATAAGTTATGAGTATTATGACAAAAAACTCAGAACCTTCTGATGATGGTAAAAGCCAAACAAGAGCTGCAATAAGCCAACCTGCAGCTATACCTTTCACAAACATTTCCGTAGCCGAATTTTCCATGAGATGATTGCCAATAGCCAAAATTGATTGATGAATTTCAGCGGACAGCATAGGTGTATGAGTAATAGTTAGAGCAAATATCATGCAACCAACTAAATTTGCACACAATACAATAATCCAAAGATGAACCATTGCTTTAAACCACCTCCATTTCTTTCGCTTAATTACTGGCAGCACAGCGGTGAGTGTGTTCTCTGTAAATAATTGCTGATGACCAAGAATAACGATTAGAAAACCCACCGAATAGCCAAGGTTATCAATTAATGGTTTCCACTTGCTTGGCGGTAAATAAGCTGACAACAATGCCTCGGCAAGGACAGAAAATCCTATAGATAAACCGGCAGCCAAGGCTGACCACCAAAGAGAACTGGATTTGCGTGTCAGCTCATGTTCACCTTGTGCTCTAATGATTTCATGCACAACTGAAGCTT
>JAEPQF010000173.1 GCA_017640685.1 Hyphomicrobiales bacterium | reverse complement strand
GATATAAACCTTGTGTTCCACCATCCATAATCTTCACATGGTCAGGAGCTTGATAATGACGGTACATATGTTCAACAGTCCGCACACCAAAGCCTTCATCAGCCCATAAGACATTACCAATCCCAAGGATTAGCACTCTTGGCGTCGTGGTCATGATTCCTCCCCTGGAATTGCACCATTAGCTATTTGTTATTCTTAATTTTTATTAAACTTTGTAGTTTTCATAAAACATAGCAATTGCCAGGCCAGTTATTTAAGTTGTTGTATTTGTTGAAAAAAATAAGAAAGGTCAGTGCGCCGGATTTGTTGAGCGGAAACTAACTATCCATATGAGAGTTTGATTGGAATAAAATCTTCCAAATATAATGATCTTTGAGGTTTGGAGCTAAAGTTATGCAACATATCTCGGGCAGAAATGAAAAGTTCCTTACCAATATTACATGCATTCAAGACAATAAGTCCAAAATTTGCAACAGAATACCCCGTAAGAGAAAGCATCAATAGATAAAAACACAATAAATGAAGAAGGAGTGGCGCCGGCACGATTACATAGTGGGTAACTGAAGTGGAAAAAAGGCGTCAGGACATGGCGAAACGCCAGTGTAGCCCAGCGTGGCGCACTTGCTTTTACGGATGCTAAGCCAGCATCTGAAGTATAGAAAAGGAACCTGAAGTGCCACTAAATTATGCCGCTTCAGTGGTAGATTAGCTGGTGGACAAAAAGTTTAAAATTTTTAGTTTTGAAGAAGGAGCTCAGCCCTTTTCGGGCTGAGGGACATGACGAAGCGTTAGCGAAGTCCGGTGCGTTGCACCGCCCAACGGAGGGCCTGCCGCTTCAGCGGCAGAATAGCCCGTGAGTAAAAAAAAAAGCGCGGTTGCGAGTGGGCAACCTGAAGCGCCCAAAAAAAAGCGCTTCAAAGAAGCGCTTTAAGTTGATTTAGGAAGTAAATAAACGACTGCAAATATAAGGGTTAGTCGTCAGTTGGGCGATTATCTTTAAATAAACGCCAACCAGAAATCATCGAACTGATGATTGATTGTCGTGACATAATATCTTCGCGAACAGCCACATAAATATGAATGATTGCAAAAACAATTATTAGCCACATGACCAGATGGTGGTACGTATGCACATCCTGGCTTTGCCCCATAAGCGGAATAAACCATGATGAGAATAACTGATACTGCCAGCTGCCCATACCAGCACCTTCACCATAAAGGGCAAGACCACTTATGATCATGAAGATCGAGCCCCATACAAACATCAGGTGCATCGCCAAAATCGCAAGCGGATTATGGCCGGTATATTTTTTAGGCTCGTTCACTAGGAAGCTATACCACTTAACTTCGTGCCACAATTCATCCCAAAAATCTTTTGAGAAAATACGAGGCAAGAAGATCTCTTTGGAGTGCGAATTCCCAACGATTGCCCAATAAGCTCTAAAAACAAAGCCAATGACAAAGATATATCCAGCTGCAAAATGCACAAAACGAATATATCCCATCACATAGTGGTCACTAGCTTCCCCCGAAGAAACGGAGGGAAGCGGTGAGCCAATGAAGTAACCAGTTACACAAAGAGCAATGATTGCAAACGCATTAATCCAATGCCAAATGCGAACAGGTGCTTCATAAACATAAACGGCAGTTTGTTTGGTTTCTATTGAATGATCAGCCATTTGATCTGCCATAACATCCTCCTTACCTCACCTTAACTTTGGCGAGCTCTTCTCCATCAGGTCCCATAACGTGGGTGGAGCAAGCAAGACATGGATCAAATGAGTGAATGGTTCTCAAAATCTCCACAGGTTCATGAGGACGCTCAACTTTGGTATTCATCAAAGAGGCTTCAAAGGCACCAATATTGCCTTCATTATCACGAGGGCTACCGTTCCATGTCGTTGGTACCACACATTGGTAATTCTCTATCTTTTGATCTTTGATGCGGATCCAGTGAGCCAAAGCACCGCGCGGTGCTTCAGTAAAGCCAACACCTTTCACTTCTTTCGGCCAAGTTGAAGGATCCCAGCTTTCAGTGTTCGCTGTAGTCTGGTCGCCAGCCTTGATGTTAGCAATCATCTTGTCAAGGAAGTAGCGTTGCTTGTAAGCACACCATTGAGCCTCAAGCGCACGAGCCGCTGTCCGGCCAATCGTTGTAAAGAGGGCTGAAACAGGTGCGTTACCAAGAGCGCCAAGCGTGTCGTTAATCTGATCAGTAAACTCAGTATGCTTAGAAGCATAACCAACAAGATAACGAGATAAAGGTCCAACTTCCATAGCATTACCACGCCAGCGCGGGGCTTTAATCCATGAATATTTGGCAGCTTCATCAAGTTGTTTGATGTCGGTTTTGGTACCAACCGTTTTTGGGCCAAGCTCATAGCTTGGGTCTGTAACACCATCCCAAGGATGCAAGCCTTTGCTCTCATCATCATATTTATACCAAGAGTGAGGTACAAATTCTTGAATTTGCTCAGGATCACGATGATCAACTTCATGAACTTCGTTGAGATTGCCTTTGATAATGGCACCGCGAGGCATCATTAAGTTAGCAGCTGAGAAGTCATTTGGTTTGTCAGGTATATCACCATATGCAAGCGCATCGGTGCCAGAAATACCACCACCATAATGCCAACCGGCATCATAATAAATCTTACCAATAGCGATAATATCTGGTATATAAACATTATCAACAAACTCAATTGTTTGATTTATGATAGAGCGCACATGGTTGAGGCTTTCCATATTGATCGCACCAACAGAACCTTCACCATCTATGTTAATCGGGCAAGGAACACCGCCAACAAGCCAGTTAGGGTGCGGGTCTTTACCGCCAAAGATTGTTCGGGTTTTCATGATTTCTTTTTGGAAATCAAGAGCTTCCAAATAGTGCGTCACAGCCATCAAATCAGCTTCAGGCGGCAGGATGTAAGCAGGGTTATCCCAATAACCATTTTTAAAGGGACCAAGCTGGCCGCTTTCAACAAACTTCTTGAGGCGGTTTTGAATATCACGGAAATAACCAGGTGATGATTTGGGGTGCCGTGGCCCTGTTGCTTTTTGTAAAGCAGATGTATCTCGTGGATCAGCCTTAAGAGCGTTAATTGGGTTCACCCAATCAAGCGCGTGTAGGTGATAGAAATGAACAAGGTGATCGTGGATCTCTAGCGAGAGCTGCATGATATTACGAATAGAGTTCGCATTATCAGGGATCTCAATTTTCAGAGCATCTTCCACAGCGCGTACAGATGTAAGAGCGTGCGTACCAGTACAGACACCACAAATCCGTTGCACAAAAGCCCAAGCGTCACGCGGGTCACGGTTCTTCAGGATAACCTCAAGACCACGCCACATGGTGCCAGTTGAAACAGCATTTGTGATAATATTATCTGAGTTCACATTCACTTCGCAGCGCATATGACCTTCAATCCGAGTAACCGGGTCAACAACGACACGTTCACCAGATGTATCAAGCGTAAAGCCATTTGGAGTTTGAATAGCCATTAGTCATTATCTCCTTTTGTACGCGCTTGTTTCACAGCGCTAACGGCCGCATGAGCAGCGGCTGCGGCACCAACAACTGTGGCAGCACCAACACCGATTTCATCGGCATTCGCTTCAATTCCAAATTGGTGAATGTCTGTGAGACGATCATAAAAGCCGCCCTTATCCCAGAAGCCATCTTCCGAGCAGCCAATGCAACCATGACCAGCTTGAATTGGGAAAGAAAGACCACCGTTCCAGCGAACAGTTGAACACGCATTGTAAGTCGTTGGCCCTTTACAGCCCATTTTATAAAGGCAGTAGCCTTTTTTCGCGCCTTCATCGTCCCATTTTTCAACGAATTGCCCCGCATCAAAGTGAGGACGGCGATAGCATTTATCGTGAATACGCTGTGAGTAGAACATTTTCGGGCGACCTTGACGGTCAAGTTCTGGAAAACGCTCAAATGTAAGAATGTAAGTCACAACAGCGGTCATAACTTCCGCAATTGGTGGGCAACCAGGCACCTTGATAATTGGCTTATTGCCAATTCCAGGCACTTTGTGAACAGGTGTTGCACGTGTTGGGTTCGGTCTTGCTGCCTGCACACAGCCCCAAGAAGCACATGAGCCCCATGAAATAATTGCTTTGGCATGTTGAGAAGCATAAGTGAGCTGGTCAGTAAAAGGCTTACCACCAATGATACAATACATACCATCTTCATTGAGCGGCGGGTTACCTTCAACCGCTAGCAAATAACGCCCTTTATATTTTGTTACGATCTCTTCAACAATCGCTTCAGCTTCATGACCAGCTGCTGCCATGATGGTGTCATCATAGTCTAGCGATAGCATCGAAAGCACAACGTCTTTTGCAAGTGGGTGCGCTGAACGAATAAAGCTTTCAGAACAACATGTACATTCAAGGCCATGCAACCAAAGCACCGGAATGCGTTCTTTAGTTTCCATAGCATGAGCAATTTTTGGTGCGAAAGATGGACCAAGCCCGAGCGCAGCAGCAGTGAGGCTGCAATATTTCAAAAAGCTCCGGCGGGTAATCCCTTGACGTCGCATAACGTCATAAAAGGTTTCCATGTGCGGTGACCCTCCTTAAAATTAAGTTCCCTGAAACGACAAATGAAAAACACTGATAAAACTTCTAAGTGCGTTACGTTCGAACCGTTCCCCAAGCATCAGCGGTTGTTTTTATTGATTGAGACCGTGACTTAATCACTATAAGTAGCAATCCCTGTGCCAATAAAAATTAAACATAAAAATCAAATGGTTAGATTGGGGTGAGGTCGATTTTGATTGCATTCTATGTAAGGCGAGATTATCTTATTCAATCTGAGTGGCAAGTTACTTGCCACTTGGAGTTAAAGCTCCAACTTCATCGCTAAAAATGAAAATAAATCATAAGCGCGGTTGTTTGTTGCGGATGCTAAGTGGGCATCTGAAGCAAAGAGAAGGCAATCTAAAGCGCAACGAAAAAAAGCGCGGTTGCTAGTGGGCAACCTAAAGCGCAACGAAAAAGAAACTGAGTGGTAAGAAATAATATGAGCAACGCCCAACCCAAAATTCCGTTTCATCTGGAAATGGAGTTCACCTACGGTGAGCCTCGAGAAATTTGGTCCGGTGTGAGGCGCATTGTTGCGAACAATAAAGGTCCACTCACTCACAACGGCACCAACACTTATATTGTCGGCAAAAAAGAAATCGCTCTCATTGACCCTGGGCCCAATGATAGTGCTCATGTATCAGCCATTCTCGAAGCCGTTAAAGGAGAGACTGTCACACACATTCTACTTACTCATACACATAAAGACCATTCTGGCGCTTTAAGAGAGCTTAAGGAAAAAACAGGTGCTGCCGTTTACGCACACGCACCTATTCTAGAAAATCGCGGCGCGCGGCGCCAAGCTGATGCTCCTCTCGATGATG
>JAEPQF010000172.1 GCA_017640685.1 Hyphomicrobiales bacterium | reverse complement strand
TGTGAAAGGGTTCCTCAAACACAAACCCATTTGGTTGGCGAGGCCGCTCCGGTTAGAGGCTGTGCGCGAGCAAGCTGAGCAGATCGAATTTGAAACGCGAACGTTTTATGAAACAGCTTTAGAGCGCACCAGTGATACATCCATTCGAAAATTACTTGGCGATTTGGCCGTTGTTGAACGTGAACATCAATCTTTAGCCGAACGTTTGGGTAAAACTTATCTCGATGAAGAAACGCAGATTAGTGAAGAGGAAAAAGAGCGGCGGTTATTCGTTTTACAATATGTGCAACCTGGATTGGCTGGCTTGATGGATGGTTCCGTCTCTACTCTAGCCCCTGTGTTTGCTGCCGCATTTGCGACACAGAGCACGTGGGAGACTTTTCTAGTTGGCGCTGCTGCTTCTGTTGGTGCGGGCATCTCAATGGGCTTTACCGAGGCAATGTCTGATGACGGGATTATCTCTGGGCGGGGTAATCCGGTTGTTCGTGGTTGGGTCACGGGCATTATGACGGCTATTGGCGGGCTTGGTCACACGCTTCCTTATCTTATCCCTGATTTTTACTGGGCGACTGCGATTGCCATTCTTGTTGTGCTCATCGAGCTTTGGGTGATTGCCTGGATACGATCGAAATATATGGACACGAAATTTTTGCGAGCTGCATTTGAAGTTGTGGTGGGGGGGCTAATTGTGTTTGCGGCCGGGATATTGATTGGGAGTGCTTAGTTTTCTCTCACGGCTATTCCATGAGCCCAAGCTCATGGGCCTCCGAGGGGCGGCGCAACGCGCCGGGCTGCGCTCGCGCTCCGCCATGTCCCTCAGTCCGAAAAGGACTGAGCTCCTTCTTCGTAAAGCACCTGTTGGGGTTCTCTATCACGGCTATTTTGTGAGTTAACACTACTTTGCCACAGCTAGTAATTAAGTTCCAAATTAATGTCAGGTAAACTTGACATTTTCGCATGTAAGGTATACCTTACACTCAGTATGAATTCGAAATTTTATGATTTGGGAGAAAATCTGAATGCGTGCCTCTGCAATGAAAAATTATCTTATACGTATGGTGTTGATTATGACCTGCTATATGATCACACTTTTTACAGTAAAATATTTGGACCAGTCTTATGATTTTAGCCAACCGGTGCGGATTACTTTGGCAATTCTGCCGGTGTTGCCAGCTATTGTAACTCTCTGGATTTTTCTGGCTTTTTTTCGGGCTCAAGATGAACTGATGCAAAAAATTATGAATGAGACCACCATTATCTCTGCTGGAATTGTGGGCATTGGCACATTTATGCTTGGATTTTTACATGATGTAATCCCACTTCCTGGCAACCCTTTAATATTTGTCTTTCCGGCCATGATTGCTGTTTATGGCGTGGTGCAATGGTTTGTAATCTATAGATATTACTCATGAAGAATAAAATCAAAGACCTTCGATCAGATCACAAATTAAGTCAGGCTGAATTGGGCTCTAAGGTGGGGGTGTCGCGCCAGGCTATTAATGCGGTTGAAACCGAGAAACATGTTCCCTCTCTCACACTTGCTTTCAAAATTGCAGATGTCTTTGGCCTTCAAATCGAAGAGGTCTTCTTTCCTCAAAAGGAGTGATCGTTTTAATTCTGCACCACTGGCCAACAAATAATCAAATGGGGCTGACGCCCCATTTCTGCCCCACTAGCACCCTAACCACTTCATTAGCTTGAATAAACTGATTTTGAAATATTGGTTAGATGGGATTTTTCTATGGTTGGAACTTCTGCTTTACCTTTACCTGAACCTTGGCGGTTATTTTTTTATTCTGACACTTCAATTGAAACGTCTAGCAACTTATATCAGGCATTAACGCAAGCCTATTTATCTCGCCACCAAACTCAACTTTCTAATGATCACTGCCTTCAATGGGAGGCCACTCAGGCGGAAGGCATCATTAAGTTGAGCCTTGAGGATGACAAAGAGCTTCACGCCAATTATCAGATCATCGGTTCTTTTGATGGTCGTACTTTTTTATGGGGCGATGAAAACCCGTCTCTGGCCGAGCATCTGGTTCAGGATGCTAAAAAGATCAGACAAAAACTTCAAGACAAAGGTTATGACCTTGCCGCAAGACCTAAGTTTCAAGCAAGTGCGCGTGATAGTGTTGCATTGCTTTCTTTAGCGTCTCAGGAGTTAGAGGCGCAATGTTGTTTTGCTGGCCCAAGTGGTAGAACATTAATTTTAATGACTTTAAGTGGTATTGAAAAACGTTCGGGTAAGACAATTACAGAGCGTATTTTTAAAGCTAGCACACCTAGTCCTTTTGAACTTATGCAAAATATCATCGATAACCAAATCGCTGATTTGCAGCCAAATGATCTAGAACTTGTCTCTATTGAAACAGACCTGAAAGAAGCTTTTCAAGCGTATAAAGTTCAGGATTTTTCGAGTGCCTTAAAAGTTATTACGTCACTTAAAGAGCGTTTGGGCTCGTCACTCATTGATATGGAACCAGCTGGTTGGCTTTATTTATGTGAAGGCTCTACTCTTCTGGCTTTGGGTGAGAAAGAAGAGGCCGTTACAGCTTTTGAGAATGCGGGCCGCACTATTATTACTTTTGACAATACAGTTCGTATGCTTGGCTTGTCACGCTCCGTTCGTTCTAGTGATGAAAAGCAATTCAATCTCTATGGCGCTTATATTCGCAATTCGGATCGTTTTTTGGAGATTGCAAATGAAGAAGAGAAAGCTGAAGTTCGGTTAAAATTAGAAGCATCTTTTCAAAGCCGTAATTCAGTTGAAGATTCACCTCAAGAAACCTGGAGAGGAGCATTAACAGCTTATAGAGAGCTTGAAAAAAATGCTTATCAACTCTCTCAAGCGATTTCAGAATATCGTAACCAAACAGAAGTTTATTATGAAAAATATCGTAGTTCTAGATTAACTAATGATGCAGCTTGGCGAGAATTTTGCCTCACATGGATGACGCCTGGGCGCAATTCAATGTTGGGGTCTTTCGCAAGTGAGCCTAGCCATTGTCCTGAGCTTGAAACGATTAGTGAAATTAAAATGATGGATGATTGTACTTGTACTATTTTAACAGAGCGAGATGATCGCGGGCTTAAATTACACCATCGCTACGAACTAATTAAAACACAACCACCGCTTGCCTCTACACCTAAGTGGCTTTTGGATAAAGTTTGGTCTGTTTGGGACAATGAAGAGATTTTGCTATTTGAGTAGGAAACTTTGAGAAACGTTTTGAAGGTTAATCGCAACCTCTCCGCTGCGATTAACCGGATCGTTTAGAAATAGATTTACTTCACAGCAAATTATTCAGAACCACGTGGGCTGCATTTTCCTTTTTTAGCTGCACACGGGTTAGAACCGCGTGGGCTGCATTTTCCTTTTTTAGCTGCACATGGGTTGCATTTTTTAGCCGCACATTTGCTAGAACCGCGTGGGCTGCACTTTCCTTTTTTAGCTGCACACGGGTTGCATTTAACTTTGATGATTGCGCTTTTTGGCTTTTCAACTGGATCAAATTTACCGGCTTGAGCTGCTGTTGCAGTCATGCCTACTGCAAGTGGTAAAGCTGCTGCTGCACTTAAAAGTGATTTTGCTGATTTTCTCATAAATTATTCCTAACTAATTTTGTCCCTATAAATTCGGGAGGATTGAAACAAGTCATGCACACTCGAATAAGTCTTAATACAAACAAGGCTTTAGACTATATTAAGCGATGAATAACTTATGAGAGTATTCAGTTTCTAATTGTGAAAGACAACTTACGTTTGCTCACAAAGCAATAACGATTTTGTGTATGGAAATTGGAATTTGCCATATGCTAGGAATTTCAACCCACCATACTTATTTTTCTTTTTTCGAGCTCTTTATCGATTGCAGAGATTTGCTCATCAATATCGATTTGAACAATTGATGTGACTTCTAAATCTTCATCCTCAAACACATCTGTTTTGGGGTTTTCTTTTTTATAGCTTTCAATTCTCTGATCTCTCTCGATTAAGAGTTGTTCAATTTGAGGACGAAATAATTTCAGCATTGCTGTTAGCCATTGGTTGGTACCAAGACAAGGATAGACATGATCAATTTTAAATTTATCCAGCAACTTTATGGTGTCTTTCGCGCTATAAAATGTTTCTCCTGTTACCCATCGGTTGGTTGTAAACAGCTCAGTTGGTAAGCCTTGAGCATCCATGGAAATGGCCACTAGATGACAAATTGCATCTTCTCCCAAGGGAAGCTCTTCTTCTCCTTCATAAGGATAAGGGGACATATCGTCTGGGATTGCCCCCGCTCTTAGAAATGTGTGAAAATGACCATGCTCACCGCTTTCTGGTCTGTGAGCATGGTAATAATATTGCGAAGCAGTTTCTTCATCCAAAACATCGCCTGGCGGGTAATGATCCATTTCATAAAATGTGCCGTGATGCTCTATCACCCTTTCAACGGTGTTGGTCTCGGCCTTGCCCATCAGCCTTAAGGTTTCAAGCACATCATCGGCAGCTTTAGACAAAGATAATAACTCTTGCTCAGTTTTTTTTGAAAAATCTATTTTCATATTCGTACATGTCTTTTCTAATGAGCGTTACCTATTGAGACTTACTTAGGGGCAGAGTTTGCATTAAAGCCTGGAGCATTTTGCTTTGGCGAGCTTCCTTTTTGAAGGCTCGTCCAGCTTTTGTCAGCTGTTTTAATGAAGCCTTTGATGTCTTTTTCCCAATAACCAACGACAGGCTTTGTGATATTTAAATATAGCTTACCATCAACAATGCGCCAAAAATTTGGGTTGGCTGGCACTTTTGCTCCTTGGGCCACTCCATAAGCACAATGACCATCATAAGCGGGGACATATTTAGATGGATTTTTAAGAAATTCGTCTTTGTTGGCTTTCGATGAAAACGCCCATTTTGCACCATTAAATTCTGCTGTTATTGATTTTTTCCCTGGGATGGCTACTGGCTGAGCGGCGCCAACTGCATTTTGCTTTAAACTCCAATAGGCCACGACATCATACCCGCTGGCGGCATAACCGCTTTCATCAACAAATTGAGGGCCCGCCAATAGAGGTGTATTTAGGAAAAGGATAAAACTGAAGAGTGCTGAGAAAATGCTCTTTTTCATATCATGTGCCTTTTTGTTTACGCTTATTTGCAATCATTATATTTAATGTCTTTTTCAACTACACATAAACAATGTGTGAATAGCCGTGAACTCAATCTCTGCTCATTGCTCGATTTATTTCACTAAAAAGCCTCATCCCTTACCTATAAATGCCATGTTTTTTGGATCAAAATGCACGCGATCAGTTTTGATATTTTATAAAATTGAACGACATTCAGAAATCTGAAGAGTTTCTGGCTAACTTGGTCATCTTACATTCAGATTGAGCGCGTTAACTTATTTGAAATCAACCAGATTATTCTTTTTTTATGGGCCTTCAGTTTCCCACCAGAAACCGGCCCTGGTTTTATGGGCCTTAAGTTCCTCACGGAAACCGGCCCTGATTTGATGGACCTTCAGTTTCTCATGGAAACCGGCCCTGATTTAATTGGCCTAAAGTT
>JAEPQF010000171.1 GCA_017640685.1 Hyphomicrobiales bacterium | reverse complement strand
GCAATATTGAATGACTAAAACTTCAAGGCCAATACCGTTGGCATAACCATAATAGAGGCACAGATAATAAAATGTGCAGCCTAAAAATCCTAAAAATAAAACATAGAGTGATTGTTTTGAATTAAAGGGAAGGATTGGATGGTTCCCTTTTTGACTGAGCCAGAAAAGCCCAACAACAATTAGAGATAAGCTATTGGACCAAAAGAGAAATTGAAAATTATCAAGCTCGGCTTGACCAAAGCGAGAAACAACAGGGATGAAACTCCAGAGCAGTACACATGTAATTGCATAAAGAAGACCACTGTTTGTTTTTATTGGCAAAACTCTCTCCGGTTTTTATTTGTTTCAGTTTTAAAATAAATGAAAAAAGGAGAATAAAAAACCCTGTTTCTTTTGAGAATTTTCAGACAGTAAAATCACAAATGAAACAGGGGGAAATGAGTAACTTTGATGAACTTAAATTCAAGCGGTTTTGCGTAATTGATTTAACGTTGGATAGTTTGTGTATCCTTCTGCTTCATTGGTGTAGAACAGGCTATCATCTGCAGGTGTGTTTAATTCAGCGTTTTCAATAAAACGTTCGATTAGGTCTGGGTTCGCAATAAAGGGGCTACCAAAGGCAACGGCGTCAGCTTCATTTGCCTCAATGGACTTGCTGGCTGTTTCTTTTGTGTATCCGCCATTGGCAATAAGGGTTCCTTTGTAAAGTTCTCTCAATTTTGGAGTGATGTAACCTATTGTTTCGATAAAGTGATCAGTATTTGGTTTGGGCTCTAAAACATGTAGGTAGGCTAAGTTAAATTCGTTTAGTCTTTCGACCAAGCGACTAAATGTTTTTAAATAGTCACTGTCACTTAACCCCCAAACTGTATTGGTTGGAGAGATGCGAATGCCGACTTTGCCAGCCCCAATTTCTTTGCTCACTTTTTCGATGATTTCTAAACAAAAGCGAAGTCGATTTTCAATTGACCCTCCATATTGGTCTTTGCGTTTGTTGGTTTTATCACGAATAAATTGGTCGATTAAAAACCCATTTGCTGCATGAATTTCAACACCATCGAAACCGGCGGCAATGGAACGTTTGGCGGCAATGACAAATTCATCTTGAACCATTTTAATTTCGTCTAATGTCATGGCTCTGGGCTCAACCAAAGTTTGTTTGCGTTGCTTTGGGGTTCTGAACTCACCTTCTAACTTTACATTCGAAGCTGAAAGAGGTTGCTTTCCTTCGATAAAGTCAGGCGTGACAGTTGCCCCCATGTGCCAAAGTTGAATGAAAATATGACCTGCCTTTTCATGCACGGCATCAGTTACTGGTGACCATGCCTTTTGTTGGGCTTCATTCCATATGCCTGGTGCGTTTAACCAGCCTAGACCCATTTGGGAGATGGCAGTTGCTTCTGTGATGATTAAGCCTGCACTGGCACGCTCACTATAATACTGAGCTTTTAAACCAGCTTTGGGAACGGCTCCTGCTAATGAGCGAGCTCTTGTTAAAGGGGCCATAAAAATTCTATTTGGTAATTGATACTCACCGAGTTGTATTGGAGAGAATAAATCTGTCATGGGGGCTAGCCTTTATGCTTTTGGGGCTTCGTATTTGGTGAAGCTGATGTCAGCGGCTTCATCACGAAGAGGGATGATGTTTTGGTAAGCTGGTGAATTGTACCAACCTTCTAATTTTTCCATTGTAGGAAATTTTATAATTGCTACAGCATTATGATTTTGATCACCGGTTAAAGTGCCCGCGAACTTTCCTTTGGTGGAGATTTCTCCACCAAAGGGAGCAAATGTTGCTCCTGATTGTTCGGCATATTGCTGGAACTTTTCAGCGTCTTTAACTGTGACTTGGGCAATGACAAAAGCTGACATATCGTTTCCTTTTTCAATCAAATTAATCTTTTAAAGAGCTTTGAGTTGCTTGATGATTTCATCTGGGTTTGCGCGCTTGCGGTAGTTGTTTGGCACGAACGCCCATTTAATGAGGCCATCTGTTCCAATGATATATGTCGCTGGATCCGAGAAGGTGTAGTTTGCGTTTCCGTTGGCTTTTTCAATATCGAAATTCATCATTTCAAAAAGTTTGATGTGAGCATCTGGCAGTTTGAATTCCAAACCGAATTTTTGACCGAGTTTATTATCTGGATCATGAAGAACATCGAAATCAGGGTCTTCAATGACTGAAGCTTTCATTTCATCTGGTACGCCCGATTCTTTAAAAGCTGGGATGCCGTCGGGTGTTTCTGGCGTGACGGCTATTAAAGTACCGCCAGCAGCTTTGATTTCATCGAGGTGAGCGTTGTAGGCGGCGAGCTGTAAGTTGCAATATGGGCACCAAGCGCCTCTATAAAAGGTAATGACGAGAGGACCGTTTGAAAGATAAGAGGACAGCGAATGAGTTAGGCCTTTTCTGTCATTTAAAGTGAAGTCTGGGGCTTTGTCGCCTTTTTTGAGTGCGACTTCTAAAATTTCTAATGCGCTGATTTCGCCCGCACCTTGCTCAATTAGAGCTGATAGCTCTGGGGGGAAATTTTCTCTGAAATTGTTAATTGTGTTTTGAATGTCTTGGTTTAGAGACATGGTTTGATATCCTTTGACTTAATTTGTTCACAGTTGTATAAAATTAATTGTACAGTGTTGTATAAAAAGATTGTTGTCAACTATTTTATACATATTTGTATAAAATAGTTATTGTGATAGGATATTTGTTAGTAAATGGATTGCTTAGGATGAGTGAATGACGATTACCAAAGATGAAAAGCGAAGTGCTGGCCGGCCACGAAGTTTTGATCGTGAGCAACTTATAGAAAAGGTCATGCATTTATTTTGGGATCGCGGCTATCGAGATTTATCTTTCAATGAGATTGCGACGGCCACAGGACTTACCCGTGCGAGCCTTTACAATAGTTTTAAAAGTAAAGAGGCTTTGTTTTTTGAAGCTCTTCGAAATTATTCAAGCTCAACGCCCGATGTCTTGTTCACTAAGGTAAAAGAGGGGGAGCCGGTTGGGCCGGTATTTTATCAAGTGTTTGCGCATGCTGCGAGATTACGAGCAACAGAAGAGAAAAAACGAGGGTGTTTTACTGTGAATTGCTTTTCTGAGCTTGCTGGTGATGACTCGCAAGTTGGCAAAGAGCTTTCAGTTTTAATGGAAGAAAAACGATCTGTTATTGCGGGCCTTATCAATCAGGCGGTGCGCCAAAAAGAATTGCCTAAAGGGACTGATGCAGAGACGACAGCGAACATGGTTATGGCATTTTTAAGTGGGTTTTCTCTTTTCTCAAAAGGGGGAGCTGATGAAGCCACCCTTTATTCCATGTGCACATCCTTTTTAAAACAAATTGGTTTTAAAACACCATAGACTTAACTCGTAGGCTACTAGCTTTTGATCCATGGTGTTTTAACATTTGGTTCGTTTATTCGGCGGCTTCGGTGAGTGGCTTTTTTGTTTCATCTGGTTTTTTACCAAGAAGTTTTAATTCAAACTCTCGTAATAAAACATAAAAAACAGGTGTGAAAATTAAACCAAAGAAGGTTACGCCAAGCATACCGGAGAATACGGCAACTCCGATTGCTTGGCGCATTTCTGAACCGGCGCCCTCACTAATGACAAGAGGGAGCACACCCATGATGAATGCAAAAGAGGTCATGAGAATGGGACGTAACCGCAAGCGGCTTGCTTCCACCGCGGCTCTTAGGGGAGTTAGCCCTTCATTCTCCAACTCTCTTGCAAATTCAACAATGAGTATTGCATTTTTGCACGCAAGAGCGGCCAGTACAAAAAGACTGATTTGGGTGAAGATGTTGTTATCTCCACCACTGATGTAAACACCCAAAATGGCTGAGAGTATGCTCATTGGCACAATGAGGATCACGGCGAGGGGCTGCGTCAAACTCTCATATTGGGCGGCTAAAATGAGGAACACTAAAAAGATACATAATGGGAAAATGTAAATGGCAGTGTTGCCCGCTAAAATTTGCTGATAGGTCAGCTCTGTCCATTCAAAGCTTATGCCTTGAGGCAGAGTTTCATTTAAAATTTTGACAATAGCAGCTTGAGCTTGACCAGAGGAAAACCCGGGTCCTGGGTTTCCGTTTAAATCTGCTGCTCGATAGGCATTGTATCTTGAGGCTGTGTCGGGACCGAAAGTCTCATTAACTTTCATAACCGAGCCGAGCGGTATCATTCTACCCTCGGCGTTTTTGGTTTTTAAACTCAAAATGTCGTTTGCTGTGGCTCTAAATGGTTTGTCAGCTTGTGCGATGACTTGGTATGTGCGGCCAAATTGGTTGAAGTCATTGACATAAATTGAGCCAAGGTAAATTTGCATCGTTCTGAATATTTCATTGATTGGAACACCCAGCTGTTGAGCTTTGGTGCGATCCAAATCGGCATATAATTGAGGCACATTAACATTGTAGTTTGAATAGACGCGCGAGAGGGCTGGGTCTCTCCAGGCTTTGCCCATGACTTCTTTCACGGCATTATCTAAAGCTTGATAGCCAAGATTGCCGCGATCTTGAATTTGCAGTTTAAAGCCGCCAGTTGTACCTAGCCCTCTTACTGGGGGTGGTGGGAAGATGGCAATGAAGGCTGTGTCGATTTTGTTGAACTGACCTTGCAATCTTTGTGCAATAGCACCCGCGCTTAGGCGTTTGTCTCTTCTGTCTTCAAAATCATCAAGAGGGATGAACATGATGCCAGCGCTTGATGAGTTTACAAAACCATTCACTGAAAGACCCGGGAATTGAACTGCATTGGCCACGCCTTTTTCCTTCATGGCAATTTCAGCCATTTGCTTCATGACGTTTTGAGTACGGTCGAGTGTGGCTCCAGGTGGTAGCTGTGCAAATGAGATGAGGTATTTTTTATCTTGAGCGGGCACAAAGCCTGGCGGCACGAGACTGAAGCTGAAATAGGTTGCACCGACTAAGATGGCGAATAAAGTCATCATAATGCCTTTGCGTGCGCCAAAGGTTTTAATGCTTCTGGCGTAACCATTTTGGCCTTTCAAGAATGACCAATTAAAAATACGGAAAAACCAACCCAGAGTTTTATCCATAAACCTTGTTAGCCAATCTTTTTTGGCGTCGTGACTTCTTAATAGAAGTGCTGACATAGCCGGGCTTAATGTGAGTGAATTTAATGTTGAGATGAATGTAGCGATCACAATTGTGAGGGCGAATTGTTTGTAGAACATTCCTGTTAAGCCACTGATGAAAGCAATGGGAATAAACACACCTGCAATCACGAGAGAGGTTGCGATAATTGGGCCTGTTACCTCTTTCATCGCTTGAATGGTGGCATCTCTTGGGTTTTTGCCTTCTTCAATATTTCGCTCAACGTTTTCGACAACAACAATCGCGTCATCAACCACAATGCCAACAGCTAGAATTAAGCCGAATAGAGAAAGCACATTAATTGAAAACCCTAATGGCAGCATGATTGCAAAGGTGCCAACAATTGAAACGGGGACAGCAAGGAGTGGAATGATTGAAGCGCGCCATGTTTGCAAAAAGACAATGACAACAATTACAACAAGGGCAATGGCTTCTAGTAAAGTT
>JAEPQF010000170.1 GCA_017640685.1 Hyphomicrobiales bacterium | reverse complement strand
AACTTTCATCATAATGATCCAAAAACTCATAGGCGGACTTCCCTTTTAATGAGTTTCCTGGGTCCCATTTATATGTTTGCTCTGAACCATAATCTTCTTGAGCTGCAGCTGAGTCTCCATCGACATCAACCCAAGAAGCAGTCTTATTCAAGCTACCAATATTAACAGCTCCAGCAAATGGCACGAGCGCCATTTCAACATACTCAGACATACCATCTGTCGCATAAAGAGTGTCTGTAAGTGTTTTTGCAGCTGTTTTTAATGAACTTAATTTAGATCCACTCATAGAACCAGTATTATCAAGAACAAGTGCAACTTCAATATTAACTAAAGTTCTACCAGCGACAGATTTTTCATTAACAACCATTGTATCATGGCCAGCTAATCTCATTAGAATTGTGGGAACATCAGCACTAGATGTCGCAGAGATTTCTTCATTAGCAATCTCAAGCTTTATCTTAGGGTCATAATCTTTTTTGGTAGAAGCAGAAAGGTTAGCTTCAAAATATTGTTTCGCCAGCGTTTTCATAGCTGTTTCATCTGTCACTGGCAAAGAACCAGCAGCCAATACAGCCGCGTCTAGCGCACGAGCAATTTCTTTTTTAACCAAATAACCTCTTGCATAATCAATAGCAACACCAGCCGCTAAAAATAAAACAATAGCCATAGGTCCATAAATCATAGCCACTGCACCATCTTCCGCAGAACGAAAATGATTTACTAGCCTCTTCAAATTTTGAGATATTTTCTGCATCAGCATCCACCTACAAGAAAAATGAATGAGTTCAAAAGTTAACTCATTAAATTTCATTAAAACTTGAGAGATCATGACAGAAAGAAATAAATATTTTCCAACCACATATGGTTTATTTTTTTTTAATTTCAGAACCTATGTTTCTATTTTTCTGCTGTCATCCAGATAAACTAATTTTTCAGAATTTTTTGTTACAACATTAAAGTTACTTTATTTTTCTAGTACCTAAGGCGTAACCATTATGAATCTGGCAAAAAAATACATCAATAGAAATTTTATTCGATCTATTAAATTAGCTCAGAAATTCAAAAAAAATGTTGAGGGCGTAGTCGCTGTTGAATTTGCCTTTGTCGGCGTTCCATTCTTCTTGCTTATTTTTGGAATACTTGAAATTTCACTTGTTTTTATGGCTGAAATAAATCTAGCGCACGCAACAGCAGACACAGCAAGAAAATTGAGAACCAATCAAGCTGGCATTGATACAATCGATAAATTTAAAGCAGATATTTGCTCTAAAGTCGTGTTCGTTCCCAATTGTCTTTCGAAAGTGAAAGTAGAAGTAAAAACCTACCCCGATTTTGCCAGTATCGATACCACTTACGATTTAAACGATGATGGTAGCCTAAATGACAACTTCTTATTTGAATCTGTACCACCTGGATCAATTGCAACAGTTAGAACATTTATTGAATGGGAACTTTTCGCCAAAATACCTGATTTAGGTCTAGGAAACCTTCCCAACAATAACAGGTTAGTCCAGGGCTTCTCTGCGTTTCGAAGTGAACCAAGTTTAAATGCAAATGTAAATGCTAACTAGTATGCGAGTTTTCAAGAAATGACTATTTTTAAACGACATATAAAAAATATCGTAAAACGCCTAAATACCTTTCAGAAAAATTCCGAAGGTACCGCAGCAATTGAATTTGCATTCATAGCCCCTTTAATGCTTGCCGCTTACTTTGGAACGCTTGAAGTTTCACGTCTCTATATTGCCAAAAATAAAGTTGAAACTGTCACAGAAACAATCTCAGACCTTGTAGCACAGGGCAAAACGACAACAAAACAAGAACTCGCAGACATCTTTTCAATAGGCAGTAAAGCATTGTCATTTAAAGAAGATTTAGAGTACAATGTGGTTGTAACAGCGATTGAAACACAACCAGACAATTCTGGCACCCCTGTTAGCCGTGTTATTTGGAGTGAAAGTAAAAAAGGGACAAATAAGCATGCTGTTAACTCTATAGTAAATGACTTACCGCCTGGCTTAGCTCGAAATTTTGAAACCATCATAATGACTGAACTTTACTATGAACACACTGCCTTATTTGAATATTTTATCAAAGGTCCGAAATCATTTGATCGGCGTTTCTATTCAAAGCCAAGATACACCGCCTCAATTCCATGCAATGATTGTTAACAGGATCAAAGCTTCTTAATTGAATCTATCAACGGGCTGAACCGCCGTTTGTATCTTGCCAATATCAAAACCGAACCACCCGTCAGTCGGCAGCATTCGGTCCCATAAATGCGTCCAAATATCAGATGTACCAACAACCTCAAAGAACGAGGCAAAAGGCGGCGTTAAAAAGAAAACCCCAACAGCAGCAACCCCCATCAAAAATGAAGCCCCAGGACTACGATATTCAACAAGTTTTAAAGCTGTACCAAAAGACCGCTTCACTCGGTTACCACTAAAATCAACGCTATAAATCTCATCAAGCAACAAGTGCACTATATAGCCGAAAAGCATAAAAATGCCTGAAAGCCAACAAATACGCGGATCAGATTGCAACCCATGATGAAAAATAGCTGCCGTTGCAAAAAGGAAAAAAACACCAGCTAAAAGAGAATGAAAAACCCCGCGATGAACCGCAAAATTATGAAACAAACTATGCAAGCAATAGCGAACGGCTAAAAATGTACCAATCCAAATAATCCATAATTCAACAATCGAATATTTAGAAACAACACAAAACAAAACCACAACAGAAAGAAACAACCCAAGCGCAAAAAATATTATTCGAGATGAGCGCGAGTCCTTCAAATCAATATCAGGCAGCACACTCCCCAATGCACCGGCTAAGGCTAATGTAATAATATCAGTCTGATTAATCATTTCCGTGGCCACAGCTAAAGTTGCCGCCATACCACTGGCAATCGTTCCTACACCCAAATGAGTTGCAAAATTAGCCATTTCCACTGCTCCCAAAGTTGAAGTAATTAATGGAGATCACCCCATGACCATCAAGGACTGATAAATGCCGTCAAACTTTAAAAAAACAGATTCTAATAACAAAGAGAAGAAAATTTCAAAAGATCGGAAGTAACATGGACTGAATAATGTTGATAACTCTAACAATAGAGCACATTGGTCCCGCTTAACCCACAATACCCACCAGGGTTTTTCGCTAAATATTGCTGATGGTAAGTCTCGGCATAATAAAAATTATCAAACCTTTTTACCTCTGTCGTAATCGTTCCCACTCCCTTTGCGCTCAAAGCAGCTTGATATTTCTCTAAGCTAGCACGAACAAAAGCTTGTTGTGCATCAGATGTGGTGTAAATCCCAGAGCGGTATTGTGTACCAACATCATTCCCTTGTCGGTTGCCTTGAGTGGGGTCATGGGCTTCCCAAAACACCTTTAGCAAATCATCTAAAGAAAGTTTTGAAGGTTCAAAAACCACCATGACAAGTTCATTATGCCCGGTTTGACCTGTGCAAACTTCTTCATAGGTCGGATTAGGCGTAAAACCGGCTCCATAGCCAACAGCTGTCACCCAAACGCCTTCTAATTGCCAAAATCGCCGCTCAGCCCCCCAAAAACACCCAAGACCGAAATAAACAACCTCAGACCCTTCAGGGAAATTCCCTTTCATGTCATGGCCATTTACAAAATGAGCCCTCTCAATCTCAAGAGGAGTATCACGCCCCTTTAAAGCATCTTCTTTAGAAACAGCCACACTTTTGCTTTTTGTAAAAAACATGATCTTTTGCCTATCCTTAACACTTGCACTTTTCATCATAACCGATTTAAGTGTTTACTAAGAGTAACAAATTATCACGTTCCGCTCAAAAGTGAGCATATAAAGCTGAGGGTTACGAATATCACGACGGTTGCTTATGCCTGTTGTTTCTTTGAATGCTTTATAGGCACCTGAAACTCAAAAAAGTTAATCTAAAGTAGCACTAACGTAAGGGTTGCTAGTTGCGGATGCTATGTGGGCATCTGAAGCAAAGAAAACTGCAGCCTGAAGAAGCATTTCGCGACAGTTGCTTGTGCCGGTTGTTAGTGGGCAACCTAAAGGCACTAATAAAGAGCAACCTAAAGGAGCATTAAAAATGACAACAGACACAGACAATACAGTAAGAATTTTTGAAGCAAGCCGAGGGCGCAAAATCATCCTTATAACCGTCTTCACTTTGCTTGTTCCTTTTTTCATCTCACTGCCATTTATGATTTTCTTGAGAATTAGCAAAGGCTTCTATTATGACGCCGCTATTTTATCCCTTTTTGCTATCCTTTTTGCAATCTGGATGGTGTTTCTTGGTGCGCATATCCTTTCTAGCTTAAGAACACGCATTCAGCTTAACGAGCAAGATGCAGTGCTCCTCGTACCCAACTGGCGCGGCCCACTACCATTGCTCCCTTACAAAACAATCAGCCTCACTTATGAAAATGTAAAATCCGTTGAAAGCCGTAGCGAAATTTATAGAGAAGCCATCATTCCTGTGCTGATGCGCTCTTGCAGCATCGTCACCCAAGATGGCGAACGCCACATCCTTGGTTACACAAAAGAGAAAGCAACAGACCCCGCCTTTCCTTTCTCTGAAATCAGTCACGAAATTGCCATGCGCGCCGGCCTTCCTTTAAGCGAAAGAGGCACCATTCACGCCGGCGGCCAATACCTCGCCGCCATAAAAGGCCCTCCCTCTTGGGACAAACAACCTCTTTCTCCAGCTGCCGTTCAAACGGCAAGAAAAGCCGCGCAAAAATTCTGGTGGATCATGATCGCCATTTCAGCAGCCGTCCTCGTCACTGGCGTCGGCATCGAGTTCTGGCGCCTCGGCGTTGAAGGCTTTGCTCAATAGTTTCATTTTCTTTTTTTAACAAATCTAAAGTGGGAAAATAAAAAAACCAGCTTAATTTTAAGCTGGTTTTTTCGTGTAAAAATATCCTTATTTCTTATATATCCAGCCCAAAGCAATACCCACCAGAATAAATTGCACAGCCTGAAAAATCGTATGATAGGTTAGAAAATTAGCAACAGGCTCTATTTTAAATTTTGCAGCCGTAGCAAACCCCATCGCCGTATAAGTCATTAAACCAATAATCAACGTGAATTGAACCCCTCTCTTTATGCTTGAAGAGTGATCTCTAATATAAAAGGGATATAGATAACCAATCACAAGGCCCTGAATAAGAATAGCCGCTATCCCGAGCACCATGATCGGTTCAGCCCGTTGAAACGCCCCCCATTGCACATAAAGATCATGAAACAAAACCATATGCCAAGGGTAAGCCCAGGCCATTGTGATCACAAAATAAGCAATGAGAAAAAGAAAAAGCTTTTTAAAATCTATCATGATTGTTTTCCTATTTGCGTGAGATAGGTTTTTAGTTCCTGGCAGAAATAATGGTCCCAGCCTGCCTGGCATATGTCGTAACAGAGTAAGTCTCTGTTTAATCCGTTATGGGTCAGTGTTATGGATGTGCCCTCATAAGCGGGCTCTATCGTAAATGAAAGAACTGTATCAAGCCATTCCTCCTTGATATCAGACGACATACCCTCATGAATATGGTTCGCCTCGCAGCATCGTAATTCAACAAGCTT
>JAEPQF010000016.1 GCA_017640685.1 Hyphomicrobiales bacterium | reverse complement strand
GCTGCTTTCTTGGCAGCCGGTGCTTTTCTAGCTGTAGTTTTTGCTGGAGCTGCTTTCTTAGCAGCCGGTGCTTTTCTAGCCGGAGCTTTTTTAGCAGCTGTTGCTTTTGTTGCAGTTACTTTTTTTGCCGGAGCTTTTTTAGCAGCTGTAGCTTTCGTAGCAGTTGCTTTTTTAGCTGGAGCTTTTTTAGTAGCTGTTGTTTTCTTAGCCGTTTGGATTTTTTTGGCTGAGATTTTTTCACCAGCAATTACTTTTTTAGTAATGCTAGATGTTTTTTTAGCGACGGCCTTTTTCGGCTTTGCTTTTGATTTAGTTGCTGTAGTCATTTTTGTTTCCCGCTGATTTTTTTAAAGATAACGATACGTAACCTTATCTATCTAAATGAATCTAAAAGATTAATTTTTTCTTTCGAACAAATTTCTCAAACTTCAGAGTCTTAAATATCACAGTGAGTTAGTGCTGTTTTGGAGTGGATCTTGCGATGATTTTTTAAAAATGACTTTTTGAATTTTTGTGTTTTTGAGGTTCGGTTTTTATGCTGCGAAAAAGTGCGTATTTTTCAATAAAAATGCTCTGCAAAAACTTATGCAGAGCATTGTTGTTGTCGCGCGTGTTTACAATTTCAAAAATTGAAGAATTATTGTTTCTCATCACTTGATAAAGTTTTGAGTAGACCATCAAGAAGATCAGAATTTGTGTCCTGTTTATTTGAAGCTGTTTCCAATAATTTTTGATATGGGGTCTCTGCACTTTTCTCTTGCAGTTGTAGAAGAGATGCAAGTGTATCTGGGGCGAAGTTACCGCCAGGTGCAGGTGGTTTTGCATCTTTAAATTCACTAAGGCCAATTTCTCCATTTTCATCTGTGTCTAGGTGGGCAAAAATTTCTTCCAATGAAGCTTGGTCGGTATTTTTTGCCTGAGACAGAGAGCCTAGGGGATTGACCTCATGCGCCTTTTGAAACTCTGAAAATGATATGCCACCGCTTTTGTCTATATCGCTGTTTTTAAAGAGTTCTAGCCCTTTTTCATACCTTAGAGCCTTTAAACTGGTTAAATCGAAGGTTACGCCGGGTATTCCACCAATTGACATGTTATGCTCCTTTGATGCTGAGTGAAGTTTATCTTTTGCGTTTTACTTTACGTTTTTGGATTACTCAGTTTTAGTGAAGCAACTCACGGGCCAAGCTGGGTAGAAGCTTGATCAGGCGGTAAATTTTGCTTCTTTCTTTGTTGTTTCTATTGATTTTTCTATTTTAAAAGATCGATTATTTTTAGTTTTTCTTCCTCACTATATGGTTCTGTTGGGGCGTGCCCCCAGACAGGGTTGGGCCAAGCTTTGTCATTTTTATTGCGGGCAATGACGTGAATATGAAGCTGAGAAACCATGTTACCAAGGGCGGCAATGTTGAGTTTTTTTGGAGAAAAAATGGCTTGCATGTGCTTTGATACCAATGAAATTTCATCCATTAATTGATGTTGATTGGTACTTGAAAGGTCGATGATTTCTTTTAAATTTTCTTCTTGAGGCACTAAGATAAGCCATGGAAAATATTGATTATTCATCAAGCCTAAATAGCAAAGCGAAAGAGCATTTCCACCAATAGATTTTATAGGAATTGTATCTCTTTTTAGCTCATGAGCTAAGGTAAAATTGTTTGGTAAATTGGTCATGAAAATTTTTGCTTTCTAGTTGTGGAAAAAAATTTATTTTTTTGAAAAACATTTGTTTTTATCGAAGTGAATTTTTGTAAAAGGCTTCGTTATTAACGAAATTGATTCGCTTTTTTCAATTTTGATTCGGGAAACTGGTAAAAATTATTTCTGTTTTAGCGATACTTTTTCCTAAAACCGGTACCCACTTTTTAGGAGGAGCGCTTAAAGTTTTTACATAAATCTCATGTTTCTGCTTGACTTTGTTTCTCTAATAAGTGACTTAAGCGACTGGAATATCGCACTTTAGAAAAGTTTGTGCGATTTCGTTTTTCATTTAATTATTAATTCCGCCTTCCCTTCTTAGTTTTTCTAAGAGTAGCTTTGTGAGATGCCTTTTTCAAAAGGGCTAGTGTTAGGGCTTTGTGTGTTCGCGGAGATCATAAGACATTTTTGACTGTCTTGAACCCGTGAAGAGGATATTTGCTTTGACGCAATTTGATGCGCTGGGCTTGGCTGCCCCCCTTTTGAAATCTATCGAGAAGCAAGGTTTTGAAGAGCCGACCCCGATACAATCGATGTCGATACCTGCCCTTATGGAGGGCCATGATTTAATGGGTATTGCTCACACTGGTGGTGGGAAAACGGCTTCTTTTTCACTTCCCTTATTGCATAAGCTTTTGCAAAAACCATCTAAACCATTACCAAATACAGCGAAAGCTTTGATATTAGCACCGACACGTGAATTGGCTCAGCAAATTGGTCAATGTGTTGCGAGCTTTTCTCATGGCACTAAGCTTACACATTTGGTGATAGCGGGTGGTTTGCCTTATGGCCCGCAAATTCAAAAGCTTAAACGCGGAGTGGATGTGCTTATTGCAACGCCTGGTCGATTGATGGACCATGTCGGGCGTGGTGGTATTACCTTTGATGAGACACATAGCTTTGTTTTAGATGAAGCTGATCGTATGCTTGATATGGGTTTCATTAATGATGTGATGGAAATTTCCAAGGCTTTGCCTAAGGCACATCAAACGATTTTGTTCTCTGCAACTATGAACCCAAAGATCCGCAAACTTTCACAAGCTTTATTGAATGATCCGGTTTTTGTAGAAATAGAGCAAAAAACAACCGTTGCTGAGACCATTGATCATAAAGTGATGAATGTGAAGGGCTCTAATAAAAGAGATTTACTATTAAAAACGCTAGCTGATAGCGCTATTGAGCGTGTGCTTGTTTTCACTAGAACTAAGCGCGGTGCTGATAAGCTTACAGACTTTCTTTTGAAAAATAACTTTAAAGCTGATGCTATTCACGGTGATAAGCGTCAACGGGTTCGCGAGAAAATTTTAAGAAATTTCCGCAATGGCCGGGTTCAAGTGTTGGTGGCGACTGATTTGGCTGCACGCGGCATTGATGTTGATGGTGTAACGCATGTTATTAATTATGAATTACCGATTGAGCCTGAGAACTATGTTCATCGGGTTGGCCGGACAGGTAGAGCAGGACGTTCTGGTATAGCTCTTTCTTTTTGTGATCCGGAAGATATTGGCACTCTTATAGCTATTGAACGTTTGATTAATTTGCCGATTGAAGTTGATGATAGTCATGAATTTCATATTGAGGTTGAGAAAACAGGCGGAGCAGCTTCTAAAAAGAAACCGCAGCGCGGGGGCTATAAAGGACGTAATTCTAATGGGGGGCGTAGTTCTGGCTTTAAGAATGGGCGCTCTAAAAATGGACGAAGTAAAAATGGTTCGTCTCAAAATGGTGAGAAACGTTCTAGCTGGTCTCCAATGGGTGAACAAAAATGCTCTAAAGGGAAAAAGTCGGGTTCAAAGCGTGGTGATAACTCAAAACGTTTTGAGGGCAAGAAAGATGCTGGATTTAATGATAATCGTGGCCAGCAAAATTCTCAAAGTGGCAAGCATAGTCATAAAAAGAGGGGCGCTTCTAAAGCTAGTATGAAGCAAAACTCTGAAAAACGTGATGTGCAACAAACGCCGGGAAATAAGTTTGGTGGGCAACCTAAGCGACGGGTTCGCTCTAAGCATGCAGCTTAGATTGGCTTTTAGTTTGAATAGTGTGAAGGCTCCTTATATTAATAAGGAGCCTTCTTTTTTTATCAGCCGATTTTAAGTGCTAGAAATAGTGGTTGATGGGACTTGGCTAAAGGGGCAAGACCATTAAATTTTTAGTTTGTTAAAATATTTGACTGATGGCGGGTTGTCTAAAAAACTTGCTAGTTTTTCCATAACGCCATTCTCTGTGATGAATTTAATATAATTTTTATGATGGTCTTTGGATTGCCATTCTTCATAGATGGCCAATGTCATTGTTGTTTCATTATGAAGTATGGTGACGTTCCTTGCGCCTTTAAACCCGCGGACATTTGGTAAATTTTCATCTAGAAATTTTAGAAACTCTTTTTTCGTTTTAGGCTTTACTTTTGCTTCTAATAGAACAGTGACGTTTTTTGTGTCTAGCTTCCTTGAAACAGTTGCTGCAAATGCTGAACTTATAGTTCCGCTCATACTGTTTGAGATAAAGCTTGTGCAAAGCAAAGCGAGCGAACTACCGCCTAGAAGTTTTAGTATAGATCGACGGGTTGTTCGTTTGTTTGATAGTTCCATGATTACCTCCTTTGGTTGATATGAATTGTTAAAGAGGTAGTTTTGAGTAGTAATTCACAGTTGGTGCAGTTTCCATGAATGACATTAATTTATTCATGACACCATTATCGGTGATGAATTTGATGTAACCCTGATGGGCCTTTTGAGATTGCCATTCTTCGTAAATGAGAAAGTTACGTGTTTTTTCATCATAATAAAGAGACACATTGAGTGCGCCTTTGAAGCCCCGTACGTTTTGTAAGTTTGCTTCTAAAAAAGGAATAAGGCTTTCTATTTGTCCGCTTTTGACTTTCATTTCCAGGGTGACCCAAATGCTCATGATATTTCTCCTTAGCTGAAATATTCATTTATGTAGGTCATTGTGAAAAATCAAACTAATGATTGGCGTTCAAAAATGCCGTTTTTTTAGCAGAAACTTTCTAATCTGATTTGTTTGGGAGTATGGCCGTATTTTTCCTTAAAGGCTTTGATGAAGTGGGATGTGTTTTCATAGCCTATTTCTAAACCGATTTCAGTTATTGATAGGCTTGTTTCTTTTATCATTGTGTGGGCTTTTTCTAGGCGTTGTTCTTTTAACCATTGATTGGGAGTACAGCCATATTGTCTTTTGAAATCTCTATTAAAGCTTGATTGAGACCTGCCTGAGATTATGGCTAAATCTTTAATGCTCAGATTGCTGCCACCATGTTCTTTCATAATATATTTTATGTTTCTTTTGGTGTTGTCTTCATTTTCAGCGGTGAGGAAGAGGCGGAGGCTCTCTTTATTATCCAGGGTATCTAGGAGAAATAGTAGTTCTAGTAGTTTTGTTTGGAACAGTTCTTTTGAAGGTGAGACCTCTTCGTAAGTTGTTTTCAGTGTCTCCATATATGAAGTGATATGGGGACTGGCGGGCATTTTAAAGCTTGAAGCTTTTGTAGGACTTTTTTTAATTACTCCGCTTGTTTTTTTTAAAAACTCTTTGATGAGGGATTGGTCAAAAAAGATAATAAAAGCGATTAAAGGTTTATTTTCACTTTGAAAATCTGAAAGCATGAAGGTGTTTTTCGGGATGAAGAGCATTTCTTTTGATTTTAAAATCAGTTGCTCGCCATCTGGGTGGGTGAAGGTTTCTTCACCATTTTCAACATAAATGAAGCACGGGTTGTTGGTGAAGAATTCGATGTCTCTCATTTCGTAGTTGATTTTTTTATAAAAAACACTGGCGTCACTATGAGCCATAATTAAATGAGCATCTGACATTTGATAGAGTGATTGCGGAAGAATGAGGGTGTTGTCGTTGCAATAGTTTAATATGGTTTGTTTCTTCATTTGATGACTTCAAATTTGTTGTTTGGATGCTTGAGCATATCAAACATTTGGGGCAAATGGTGTCGTATATGAGATTTTATTTCATCTAAATTAAAAAAGGCCCTCATTAAATGAAGGCCTTTCTTAGGATAGATATTTGTTATTTCGGTTAGTTTATTCTTTTTAGAAACTCTAAGATTTTTTCTGCAATTTCATTGCCAAGATCTTCTAGAGCGAAATGTCCTGTGTCTAGCAAATTGAAATCTACTTGTTTTAGGTCTTTCTTGTAAGGGTGGGCACCGCTAGCTGGAAAGATTGGATCATTTTTGCCCCAAACGATGAGCGCTGGTGGTTGATGTTCGCGGAACAATTTTTGCCAGTGTGGGTATCTTTGTAGGTTGGTTCTGTAATCTAGAAAGAGTTTGAGTTGAATTTCTTGATTGCCTGGGCGATCGAGTAAATATTGGACATGATAAAAATTGTCTGGGCTAATTTTTTCTGGATGTTTTGCGCCGTGAAGATATTGCCATTTGGTTGCCTTTAAATTTAGAAAGCCACGGAGTTTGTCAGCGTTTTCTTTTGATTGAGTTTTCCAATAGGCTCTAATAGGTTGCCAGAAGTCGCTTAACCCTTCTTCGTAGGCATTGCCATTTTGGATAATCAGGCCGCTCACTTGTTTTGGATTTTTGGCAAACAAACGATACCCAACAGGGGCTCCATAATCCATAACATATACTGCATAGCGCTCGAATTTCTTTCGTTTTAATAATTTACCGATAATGGTTGAGATGTTGTCAAAGGTGTAATCAAACTTGTCGATTGTTGGCATGCTTGATGCGCCAAAACCGGGGTAATCTGGTGCGATAACGTGATAATCATTGGCTAAGTGGGGGATGAGATTGCGAAACATATGTGATGATGTTGGGAACCCATGCAGGAGTAGAACCTTTGGTTTGCTTTGATCGCCCGCTTCTCTATATGCGATGGTTAGGCCATCTATTTTTTCAGATTTGAAAAATGTTTCATTTTTGTTTGATGGTGCTGTTTTCATTGCGAATGCTGGCTTGATACCACTTAAGAAACTCGATTTGTTTCCGATTACTGAGAAAGGGCTGAGTGTGCTTAAGCCAATTATGCTTAACCCTATTGCAGCCGAAGTGGCCATGTTTTTTAAATAATTTAACTTCTTTGTCATTTTGCTTATCTTTTTAGGTTGATGTGATTGAAGATTATTGTGTTTGGCGTTTTAGGTGTTCGTTCTCTTCTTTGAGTTTTCTAATTTCCTCTTTTAATGGTTGGAGATGAGATTCTAATTCTTCTAAAGTTAGCCTTTGTGGGATGTGTTGAGGACAGTTCCAGTCAAAAGCTGTGATGGTTATTAAAATGGCGCGCTCAGGGAGCGCTTTGTAAGTATCCCCATGTAATTGGGTGATGAGTTCAGGATTTGTGGTGCCATCAATTATTTCAACTTCACCCCAGATTTTGAGACGCCTCCGGTTTGGATAATCCATGAGGATGAGTGAGGTGCGGTTATTGGTGGTGAAGTTACCGGTGCTGATAAATTGGCGATTGCCTCTGAAATCAGCATAAGCAATGGTTTGTTCATCTAGTATTTTTAAAAACCCTTTTGGGCCACCGCGAAACTGAACATAAGGCCAGTTGGTTTCAGAAATAGATGATTGATAAAAGCCATCTCTTTTTGAGATGAACTCTATCTCTTTTTCGGTAAGTTTATTACCTGCCTCGACCTCATTTTCTAAAAACCTTTGATAGATTTCAGCAGAGCCATTTTGCTTTTGTAGGTTTTGAACTGTTGGTGTGAAAGCTAATTTTGCGAATGCGCTTGCCATTGTTCCGTCTCCATTTACCAAAGGTTAAAGTTGTCAAAGATTGAAATTGAGCGTCTTTTAAAGTGAAAATTCTGAAAGACTTTGGTGATCGTCTGGCCTGCGACCATTATTTAAATCTGTTGGCCATAAGAACTTGCGTTCGTTTTCCTTGATTGGAAGGTCGTTAATGCTGGCAATGCGTCGTTGCATTAAGCCGTCTTTGTTAAATTCCCAATTTTCATTGCCGTATGAACGGAACCAATTTTGTTGATCGTCATGCCATTCATAGGCAAAGCGCACGGCAATACGATTTTCAGCAAATGTCCATAACTCCTTGATGAGACGGTACTCATGTTCTCTTTGCCATTTCTCAGTTAGGAATTTTGTGATCTCGGCTCGCCCTTTTAGAAAGGTTGACCTGTTTCGCCAGATTGAATTTTCTGTGTAGGCAAGGGCCACTTTTTCAGGATTTTTACTGTTCCATCCATCTTCAGCAGCGCGGACTTTTTCTATGGCACTTTCTTTCGTGAATGGGGGAAGGGGAGGGCGTGTCATTTTGTTCACCTTTTTAAAAACTATGTCTCAAACTAAAGTTTACAGATCGGTACATTTACTTTTTCATAAAGTGTACCGATCTGTACGTTTTGTCAATTAGAAATTTTAAAAAAGTAAAATTTTGTTTGATTGAAAGTGAGAAAATTTTGCTTAAATAATTGGTTTAATGTAGAATTTAAAAAATTATTATTTTGCAGAATCTTTACTGTTCTGTTCATTTTGGAGATGATATGCGACCCTCAAAACGAGATGAATTGGTTCAAGAAGCGCTTAAGGTGTTTTATCAAAATGGCTTCACAGCTACAGGTATGGATTTATTGGTAAAAAAAACGGGCATCTCTAAAACCTCTATGTACAAGCATTTTCGGACGAAAGATGATTTGATTTTGGCGGTTTTGCGGTTGCGGGATGAGCAATTGCGGAATTGGTTTTTTCGCCGTGTAGAGGAATTGGCGACGAGGCCGATTGAGCAAGTTTTGGCTATTTTTGATGTATTGGATGAATGGTTTGAACAACCAGAGTTTCAAGGTTGCATGTTCATTAAAGCTTCGTCTGAATTTCAATGCGCTGATGACCCGATTTATTCTCAATGTACAGAGCATAAAAAACTAATGCATAGTTCGATATTGAAATATGTGTTGGCTATAGAAACAGATGAAGGGGAGATTCCATCTGATGTGGCTGAAAAGCTGGCGGAGCAATTTATGTTGTTAATGGAAGGGGCAACAGTATTAAAACATATGGGGGTTTCTAATTCAGCTGCTCAGGATGCAAAGCTAGCTGCGGTTTCTTTGTTACAGGGGAATGGAATTTGCGGGTATGATGCTTAGGTATCTGGTGTTCTCTTAGTGATGTTGTTATTGTCTTTAGAGTTAGGTAGCCTTGTTTTAGTAAAGTTTATGAGTTTTGGGATGTTCCCTTATGTTGTATGGCGTTCAGTTCGTTTCATTTTGGCATTTAAACAAGTTTAAAACTTCAAATGTTTTTCCCTTGTTGTTAATTATCGGGATTGTTATTTCCCTTTCAGGTTGCTCAACTGTTGGACGGTTGCACCCCGCACCTGCGAAGGCGTCTTATCAAAAAGCCAAAATTTTAGGGTTTCAGCGGATCAGATCTTGGGGTGATGAATTACCGCCCTTTATAGAAAGTGTGATTGAAGAACGCCGGCAGAAATTGCGGGTTAACCCAAATTTAGCCCGGCGCAACGATGTGTTAGCACTTTCTGGTGGCGGTGCTGATGGTGCTTATGGAGCTGGTTTTTTAAAGGGATGGAGTGAGCGGGGAGACCGGCCTGAATTTACTTTGGTGACGGGTGTTTCTACTGGTGCTCTTATTGCGCCGTTTGCTTATTTAGGCTCTGACTATGATGAAACGCTAAAGCGATTTTATACTGAAACTCAAACGTCGCAAATTCTTTCCATTCAACCACTAGCTGCGCTTTTTGGAGGGGCATCTCTTGGTGATCCTGCTCCTTTGAAAAAAAGAATAAAACAAGAAGTTAATGCCAAACTTTTAAAAGCGATTGCGCGCGAGCATCAAAGAGGCCGCTTGTTGTTAATTGGTACGACTAATCTTGATGCACAGCGTCAGATGATTTGGAATATTGGAGAAATAGCGTCATCTGGTCATCCTGAGGCTGCTGATTTAATTCGAAAAATACTGCTAGCATCTGCTTCAATTCCTGGTGTGTTTCCGCCGGTTCCTTTTGATGTGGTGATTGATGGAAAGCGGTATCAGGAACTTCATGTTGATGGTGGGGTGACGCATGAAATTTTTGCTTATCCTGCTTCTATTAAAGTGAAAGCGATTGAGCGCCGACTTGGCATTCGCCCGAAAAAGACTTTTTGGTTGTTGAGAAATACGAAGATTGCGGCTGAGTATAAATCTGTGAAACTCGGTGTCACTGATATTGCTGAGCGCTCGATTAGTACTTTGATAAAATATCAAGGGCGCGGTGATCTTATTGGTTTGGAGCGTCTTGCACGGCGGGACGGATTTGCGTTTCGTTTAACCTCTGTGCCCGAGAGTTTTCAGGAAAAACCTAAAGAAATTTTTGATCCAGTTTATATGAAGAAGCTTTATGATGTTGGTTATAAAGCTGGCTTAAGTGGACGAGCTTGGCGGCACCGGCTTGGCGATCAATTTACATTAAAACCACGTTTGTAATCTCTTAAATAAATCATGTGTTTTTTTAACATAAATGAGATTGAACTTTCCTTTTTGGGTAATCTTTATTATATCTTCTAGATTCAATTTTTTGATTTTGTCGTTTTGAATGGTCAAGATGCGACTAACTTTGATTTTGGGTTCGATTGATGAAACTTACCAGCTATTCAAATTATGCGCTGCGTTCATTGCAATTGGCTGCATTGCGTGCGCCTGATTTGGTGCGTGTTGAAGATGTTGCAACCATTCATAAGCTTTCGAAACCGCATATCGTGAAGATTGTTCACGAGTTGGGTAAAGCTGGTTTTTTAGAAACAGTGCGTGGCCGCTATGGTGGGTTTCGTTTGGCACGCGATCCAGAACAGATTACAATTGGAGAGGTGGTTCGCACAACTGAGGGGCCTTTGGATGTTGTTGAATGCTTTAACCCTGAGACAAATAGCTGTCCGTTGATTGGGATTTGTAAATTATCTAAAGCGATGATGAAAGCAACAGATGCCTTTATGGCTGTGTTGGATGATTTAACGGTTGCAGATATTGCTTCTAATCGCAATCAGCTTCTAGAGAGAATTGAAAAAGGGATTTAGTTCTTTTAAATTTTTTTTAACAGCCCGCATCTTTCATTTTAAGATGCGGGCTTTTTATTTGGGTTTAGACTTCGGTTAATCTTAAATATGGCCTGATCTCTTCCCAACCTTGTGGAAAGATGTCTTTTGCATCTTCATTTGAAATGGAAGGAGGGATGATTACCTTTTCACCAGGACGCCAGTCAGCTGGGGTAGCGACCTTCTTTTCATCGCCCAATTGCAAAGCATCGATAACACGTAAAATTTCATCAAAGTTGCGGCCGACTGACATTGGGTATGTCATGGTTAGGCGAATTTTTTTATTTGGGTCGATGATGAAAACAGATCGTACCGCTGCGGTTTCGCTTTCTTCTTCATGGATCATTTCATAAAGTTTGGCAACTTTTAGATCTGGATCAGCTACAATGGGAAAAGTTAGTGTTGTTTGCTGGGTGTCGTTAATATCTAAAATCCAGGTTTTATGTTCTGCAACTGTATCTGTTGAGAGGCCAATTGGTTTTACATTTCGTTTGGTAAACTCGTTTTCAAGTTTTGAAGTTTTACCCATTTCTGTTGTGCAGACGGGTGTGTAGTCAGCTGGATGGCTAAAGAAGAATGCCCAACTGTCACCAATCCATTCATGAAAATCAATGGGGCCATTGGTTGTATCAATATTAAAATTGGGGGCTGTATCACCGATTTTTAAACTCACGTTTTTATCTCCTCAGGCGTGGTTTTAGTTTCGTTACAAATGGGGTCTGATCCTTTTGTCAGGTCGCATATGGCTTGATGCTGACTGAGGTAAATTCGTCCGGTTTGGTGTTTTAAAAATTCGGTTTGATGAAGCTTGTCCATGACTGGGCCTTTGATTTCACTGAAATGGAATTTCACTTCGAGGTCTTTTAAACGCTCATTAATCGCTTCTAAAGATTCAAGAGCGCTCATATCAATAGCGTTCACACCTGGGCACATTAAAATTACATGCTCTAGTTTGGGGTGTTTTGCGACCATATTGTAAAGTTGATCTTCGAGAAACCTGGCGTTTGCAAAATAGAGACTTTCATCAATGCGGATGGTGAGAATATTATTTTGCGTAATCACTTTGTGCCGCTCGATATTTCTGAAATGCTCTGTGCCTGGCACTTGGCCGACAATGGCAATATGAGGCCGTGAGGTTTTATAAAGATGAATAAATATCGAAATAACTACACCAGCGCTCACTCCAATTTCAACACCAAATAATAAAGTGATTAGGATGGTTGCGGTGACAGCAATGAAATCTGCTTTTGAATAGTCCCATGTGCGTTTTAGGATGGAGAAATCAACCAGAGAAAGGACGGCGACAATTATAGTTGCAGCTAAAGTTGCTTTTGGAAGAAAGAAGATGAGCGGTGTTAATAAAAGTGAGGCAATGGCGAGGCCGATTGCTGTGTAGGCGCCAGCGGCGGGGGTGTCTGCGCCCGCGTCAAAATTGACGACAGAGCGGGCAAAACCACCGGTGACAGGGTAACCACCTGAGAATGCTGAACCAAGGTTGGCAGTTCCAAGGCCGATTAATTCTTGATTGGGGTCAATACGTTGGCGCTTTTTAGCGGCCAAAGTTTGTGCGACAGAAATTGATTCTACGAAACCAATGATAGAAATTAAAATGGCTGAACCTATTAGGCTTGACCAGAGCTCTAGAGAAAATGAAGGTGTGGTCAAAGGCGGCAGACCTTGAGGGACATCGCCGACGACAGCGACATTTTGAGTGGTTAAATTAAAAAGCCAGACGATGAGGGTTGTACCAGCTACAGCAACAACAGGGCCAGCTTTTGCTAAAATTTCAGCTAGTCTTGGTTTGAAGCCGAGGTTTAGCAAAACTGGTTTTAGTCCGCTTCTTACCCAAAATAAAAATGCAATAGAAGAGATGCCAATCAGACAGGTAAAGGTGTTTGTCTCGTTTATGTGAGAAAAAATAGAGCTTAACAATTCATAGAGATTGTGGCCGCTCGCGTTAATACCGAGGATGTGTTTGATTTGGCTGGTTGCGATGATAATGCCACTTGCTGTTATAAAGCCAGCAATAACAGGGTGTGATAAAAAATTAGCAATGAAGCCAAGGCGGAAAATTCCTAAGATGACGAGGAACGCACCGGAGAGAAACGCTAGAGTGAGTGCGGCGATGATATAGTTTTCGCTGCCTTGTTCTGCTATATTTCCTATGGCGGCTGCGGTCATTAGCGAGACGACTGCAACAGGACCCACCGCTAATGCTTTGCTGGTTCCGAAAATTGCATAAAGAATGATGGGAATGATTGATGCGTAAATTCCCATTTCGGCTGGCAAACCAGCAAGTAGAGCATAGGCCAGGGATTGTGGGATGAGCATGATGGTGACGATAATCGCTGCGACACCATCATTGGTAAACTGGTCTTTGTTATAGGTTTTGCCCCATTCAAAAATAGGAAAAAAACGTTTTAAATTTTGACTTTTGTTTTTAAGCTTTGGCCACACTTTATTTGGTTTTCCTATGTTTGTTGTATGGCCATTTATTTATGGTCAAGTCTTAGAAATATAATAAACGTATTTTTAGATTTACCTTTTTATCATCCAATGATTTCAGGTTTTGCCATCCATTCTTTACCGCGGAGCATTGCTTTCCAATAGATTGGAGGCAACATTGATTCTTTCAAGAACCAGGCGGCTCTGCTTGGCTTTTTGCCATCAAGTGCCCATTCCGGAAAGCTTGGTAATAATACACCACCATAACCAAATTCGGCCAAGACTATTTTTCCGCGCTCTACTGTTAGAGGGCAAGAGCCATATCCATCATAATGAGCAAGGCCACTATTTTTACCCATTGCTGTTAGGAGATTGTTTGCAACGATTGGCGCTTGCTTTCTAACGGCGGCGGCTGTTTTGGCGTTTGGAGCGTTCGTTACATCACCTATTGACCAGATGTTTTCGTAAGATTTATGGCGCAGTGTTTGCTGGTCAATATCGACCCAGCCAGCTTTATCTACAAGTGGGCTTACTTTGATGAAATCTGGTGTGGTTTGAGGAGGGACCACATGGATCATATCAAAGTTTGTTTCAATAATTTCGCTGTTGCCGTCACTATCCGTTTTGTTGAACCAAGCTTTTTTGGCGGGGCCATCAATTTTGATGAGGTTGTGAGTGAAGTGCGTTTTGACGTTATATTTTTCAATATAATTCATTAGGGCTGGTACGTAATCTTTAACGCCAAAGAGAACACCGCCGGCATTGTAAAAATCAATGTCTATATTTTTTAAGGTTTTTTCTTTGAACCAATGATCGCCAGAAAGGTACATAGCTTTTTGCGGGGCACCAGCGCATTTGATTGGCATTGGTGGCTGTGTGAAAAGAGCGCGGCCTGATTTTAAATTTTGCACAAGTTCCCATGTGTATGGGGCAAGGTCATATCTATAATTAGATGTGACGCCATTTTTTCCTAAAGTTTCTACAAGGCCTTCAATGGCATTCCAATTGAGTTTTAGCCCTGGAGCTACAATGAGTTGTTTATATTTAACAACGCGGCAGCCATCTAGGATAACTGCATTGTTTTCAGGCTCAAAAGCTGAGGCTGCAGCTTTAATCCAATGAACGCCCTTAGGAATTAGTGCAGCTAGAGGTTTAGCTGTTTGTTTTGCATTAAAAATGCCGCCGCCAACCATTGTCCAGCCGGGTTGATAATAATGAGTGTCAGCTGGGTCAATGATGCAAATGTCTAGGGTTTTATCTCTTTTTAACAGGCTTGATGCAGCGGCAATGCCGCCTGAGCCGCCACCAATAATGACAATATCGTGAGCTGCGTCACCTTCATCTGTTGGGGTTTGGCCACCATTTGCAATGCGGCGTACAACGCCAGACATATTATATCCAGCTGCTTTGGTGATTTCTAAAATTGAATGAAGGTCATGACATTTTGCACTTTGGCTTAATGCCCAAAGGGTTGTAGAGCGAGTGCCCGTTCGGCAATAAGCAAGGGTTGGAGAGTTGGCATTTTCTAGTAATTCAGCGAATTCAGTTGCGTCTTCATCTCTCACTTTACCCTGTGTTATTGGCAGGTAATGAACAGAAATTCCAAGTCTTTCGGCAGCATTTTTAATTTCTGTTACAGTTGGCTGGTCTGAACCTTCGCCATCAGGTCGGTTGCAAATAATGGATTTAAAGCCACGTTGAGCAATGTCAGGCATGTCCTCAATTTTAATTTGGGGGCTGACTGATAAAGCTTCATCAATTGTCTTAATATCCATTTACGCGGTCCTTATCTCTTTTAGATGAGACGTTTCATTCTCATCTAGATCGTCATTTAATTCGTATTAGAAATTTCAATTTTGTAATTAATTGAGCCCTTTGATTGGGACTTTTAGCATTGGGTTGCCATCATCATCTTTTGGCACTTCGCCAGCCCTCATATTGACTTGAAGGGAGGGAATGATGAGAGTTGGCATGCTTAATGTGGCATCACGTTCAGTTCGTAATTTTACAAATTCGTCTTTGGTTTTACCGTTGCCGACATGAATGTTGTGTTGCTTTTCTTCAGCGACTGTTGTTTCCCATTTTATGTTGCGGCCATTCGGTCCATAGTCATGGCACATGAAGAGACGCATATCATCTGGTAGGGTTAGTAATTTTTGAATTGAGTCATATAGCTCGCCAGCATCTCCGCCTGGGAAATCTGCTCTAGCAGAGCCGCCATCAGGCATAAAGAGAGTGTCGCCAACAAAGGCGGCATCACCAATTACGTGCACCATGCAAGCAGGGGTGTGACCTGGAGTAAACATTGTAAAGGCTGTGATTTCACCAATTGAGTATGTGTCGCCATCTTTAAAGAGCGCGTCAAATTGAGAACCATCTCTTTGAAACTCAGTGCCTTCGTTGAAATATTTACCGAAAGTGTCTTGTACAACAAGGATATTTTCACCGATGCCAATTTTACCGCCGCATTTTTCCTGAATGTAAGGAGCTGCTGAAAGGTGATCAGCGTGAACATGTGTTTCGATGATCCATTCTAGGGTCAAACCTTTTGATTGAATGTGATCTATCATGGCGTCAGCATGTGAGTAGCTTATTGATCCTGCTGCGTAATCAATGTCCATAACTGAATCTATGATTGCGCAATTGTTTGAAGCTGGATCTTTGACAATATAGCTGATGGTATTTGTTGCTGGATCAAAGAATGGAATGACTTCTGGTGAGATGTTCATATTCACTGGATATTCAATCATCATATATTCCTCTTTCTGCATATAAGAGAGTTATATATAAGTTATATTAAAAATACAAGTATAGAGCGATTGTTTTTTGATCAATTTAATTGATGGTTTGAAAAGTTTTTGATGAGACAGCTCTATAAAGGGAGGGAGGAGATGTTGGTTTCTCTTGTGAATAGGATAATCAGAGGGGAAGGTTATTGATTATTTCACATTTATAGAAGCTGTCTCATCATTTCAAAGTGGGCTATCCACCTTGAAAAAAGTAAGTGGTTTATTTTCTTATTCGAATTCTAATTGCTCGAATAAGCGGCCAGCATTTTTCTTAGCTAATTCCTTGAATGTATCCAGGTGTGCATAGGCGCTTTGATCAATGTCATAAGATTGTTGAAGTGTTCCGCCTTCATCAATGAGTTTTTTAACTTTGCCTTTTAAGAAAACTAAATAATCTTTGGTGTAGCGTCTGACTTGATCTAGATTTGTTGGATGCCCGTGTCCTGGGATTACATATACGGGGTTTAGTTTTTCCATTTTGTCCCAGCTTTCAATCCAGCTTGAAACTTCTGTTTCAGGGAAAATGGCAAGTAAACGTTCATGAAATGCCATGTCACCGGTGATGATTAGTTTTTGTTTCGGTAACCAAACAGAGACATCGCCAGGCGAGTGAGCGGGGCCAAAATTAATCACTTCGATGGTGTAAGCTCCCATTGTGATTGTTTTTTTATCTTCAAACGTTTCTGTTGGGAGATGAACTTTTGTTCCTTCAGCTCGCTCTTTAATGACTTTTTGGTGGTGGGATAAGCTATCATAGCCGCGCTCTTTAAATTCGGCTTTTGCGTCCTTATGAGCTAGGATAGGAACATTTTGCTCTGCCCAATATGAGTTGCCAAGCATAGCATGGCCTTGACCATTTTCATTGATGATGAGCTTAACTGGTTGTTTGGTTATTTTTTTAATTTCATCATGGAGAGCTTTTGCTAAAAGATAAGATGCACCACCATTAATGACGATCACGCCATCACCGGTGACAATGAATGACAAATTATTATTGTGACCTGCGTTGTCATATAAAGGGGGGCCACTAGTGCCAATCGCTGACCAGACATTTGGGATCACTTCAACAGGCTTTGAATAAAGCATTGAATTTGGATATTGATCTTTAATGGATTGGCTAGCTTTTATTGGTGACGTAAGCGTTGCAATTATTATGATTGTGAGTGCGCATAGTTTAGATAAAAAATTTAAATTCATTGTCTTCCCCCAATTGTTGTCGATTTAAAAAGTAAAAGGCTCAAAAAGAAATCTTTTGAGCCTTTAGATGTTATTCTTTTGAAGCTGCTTCTTTATCTTCTTCTGGGGTAACATTAATCACCCGAGCACGTTTGGTTATTTTTACTTCTTTCTTGCAATTTTTCATACAAGGTTTTTTCTTCTTCATTGTAGGGGTGTCTGGCCTTGGATCAGCGAAGAAGTTTTTTTCATTGGGCATCTTAATTGATGCGAAATTGTTTTTTGAAAGTTCAAAGTCTTCTGCGACAATCTCATTAAGATAAAGAATATAAGCTGTTACTGCATACACTTCATCTGGTTTTAGAGATTGCGCATTACCAAATGGCATTGCACGATAAATATAGTCAAAAACTGTTGAGGCATATGGCCAATAAGAGCCAACCGTTTTTACAGGGTCTTCACTTTTAATTGTGCCAAGGCCGCCAGCTAAAACAGGCCATCTGTCGACACCTTCACCAAAGTCACCATGGCAAGCAGCACATTGCTCTGCGAAAATTTGCTCGCCCTTTTCAACTGTGCCTTTACCCTCTGGCAGTCCTTGACCATCTGGGCGAACGTCTATGTCCCAAGCTTTGATTTCGGCTTTTGTTGCTTCACGGCCTAGATTTAGTTTTTCTGCTAAAGCAGGAGTTGCGCACAAAGTTAAGCCAAAAGCTATTGATATGATTTTAGGAAACTTCAACATTTTCAGCTTCTCCTTTAGCGTTGACATGCCATGTTTGGATGCCATTGTTGTGATAAATAGAATTTGTGCCGCGAACTTCACGTAGTTCGTCTTTTGTTGGTTGGACATAACCAGTTGAGTCGATGGCTCTTGATTGTAATAAGAGCGGACGGCCATCCCATTCAAATTCGAAATAGAAGCGGTGTAGAGCTTTATCGAGGCTTGGCCCGTCAATGCGTGCTTTTTGCCAATTTTTGCCGCCATCTAATGTGATGTCGACACGGTCAACTGTGCCGCGACCAGACCAAGCAAGGCCTGTTAGAACTGTGTGGCCTTTGCCATGAGTGATTGGCGCTTGAGGGCTTGGATTTGTGATGATTGATTTACAATCCATTTCCCAAGTGAAGCGACGGGCTTTGCCGTTCTCCATCAAGTCTGTGTATTTTGATGTTTCTTCTCTTGCGTGCCATGGCATGTCACCGACTTCAATGCGGCGCAACCATTTAACCCACATATTGCCTTCCCAACCTGGGATGACGAGGCGAAGAGGGTAACCTTGTTCCGGGCGAAGAGCTTCACCGTTCATTTTGAAAGCAACCATGCAGTCTTTCAAAGCTTTTTCAATAGGGACAGAGCGGTTCATGCCTGAAGCGTCAGCACCTTCTGGCATCAGCCATTTAGCATTGGTTTTTAAGCCAGCCTCAGCAAGAATGTCTTTTAAAAGTACACCGGTGTAATTTACGCAGTGGATCATACCGTGGGTAAATTGGCAGCCATTTAGTTGAGCACCACGCCATTCCATACCTGAGTTTGCTGCACATTCAAGAAAGTAGATTTTGTTTGTGCGCGGGAAACGCATTATGTCTTCCATGGTGAAGACAAGTGGTTTATCGACCAAGCCATTGATCATGAGGCGATGTTCAGCTGGGTCAACTTCAGCGATACCTGCGTGATGACGCTCAAAGCACAAGCCGTTTGGTGTGATGATGCCATCTAACTCATGAAGGGGGGTGAAGTTAATTGAGCTTTCTGGGGAGGCGGTGAGCCACGGAACGCTTCTTCGAATAACGTTTTTTTCATATTCTGACGGCGAGCCATAGGGGTTTGCGTCAACACCATCACCAAGGACTTGGTTCCAGTCTTGTTTGGTTGTGATTGGATTTTCTTTTGTTTCTTTTTCTAATGCTTTAGCGCCTGTGGCACTTGCTGCCAAGGTTACGCCGCCAGCTGCAGCTGACTTTAACAGCGCTCTTCGGCTTAGCTCTGGTTTTTTGAGCTCGTTTGTCATAGCATTTCTCCTTGAAGATGCTTATATGCGTAAATTTGCATATATTAAATAAAATAAAAAAGCCTTTTTCGGGCCTTTTACATTCCGACTACTTTGATTCCATCATTTGCTTTCACTTGAACAGGTGTGTGATTAGTGAGGTATTTTTCAATCACATCCCAGATAGCTGGACCTTTTGTATCTTTGTTTACACTAGCCCAACCGGCGACAACATATTCTTTTTTCAAATCAATTGGTTTGTTGGTTTTTAGTTCTGTCATATTGGTGATGCGTTCACCAATTTTTTTCTTAGGATTAATTGTATAGCCAAGACCGCCGACACGAACCATGTCACCGCCTTGTTGATAGTAAGGATCTGGGTTGAACAGGTTGTCTGCAACATCTTCGAAAATATCTTTGAGTTGCTGGCCTGTCATGTTGGTTCTGTAGGCTGCTGGGTATGTCATAGCGCAGACATTGTGAATGTCTTCAACTGTGATTTTTTGACCAGGTAGTAAGCTTGGTCCCCAACGGAAGCCTGGTGACAGAGCGATTTCAGCATCACGTTCTTCTAGAAGAGCATCGCAAATTAAATCATCTACGGTGCCGTTGAAGTTGCCTCTTCTATAAAGGAGACCATCAGCTTGGCCGACAACACGGTTCAGCTCTTTCTCGTAAGGGGCGCGAACTTTATTTACCAAAGCCGTCATATCTTTATCTTGTGAGATGACATCAGAAAAGATTGGAATGAGGCGGAATTTAAAGCCTTTAACGCCTGATTTATCAACATCAAGATCTAGCCTTGAAATGAACTTACCGTTAGAGCCACTCGCAACAAGGAGTGTGTTGCCAACTTTAAGAGGCTCTGGCATAGCGTCGTGTGTGTGGCCGCAGAGAATAACATCAATGCCTTTCACACGGCTGGCGACTTTTCTATCTACGTCAAATCCATTGTGAGATAAGAGAACAACTAGGTTAGCGCCTTTATCACGAGCACTTTGAACTTGCTTTTTAATTTCATCTTCACGAATACCAAATGACCAATTTGGAATCATCCAGCGTGGATTTGCAATTGGTGTATAAGGGAACGCTTGACCGATGACAGCAATTTTAGCGCCGCCTCTTTCAAACATTTTTACAGCGTCAAATGCTGGTTCTTCCCATTCATTATTGAAGATATTTGCGCCAAGGAATGCAAAGGGGAGGCTGTCTACAATTTCTTGCACTCTTTCTTCGCCAAGTGTGAATTCCCAATGGCCTGTCATGGCGTCTGGTTTAAGAGCGTTCATCACTTCAACCATATCAGCGCCTTTGGTTTGAAGGGCTGTGTAGCTACCATGCCATGTATCGCCACCATCAAGGAAAAGGGTGTTATTTGGACGTTCGGCTCTGATGTGTTTTAAGACTGTGGCGATGCGGTCCATGCCACCCATTTGGCCATATTGTTTGGCGAGTTTTAGAAAATCTTTTGATTGAAGCGCATAAGCTTCAGCTGAGCCGGCTTCAATATTATAACGCTTAAGGAAGTCTTCTCCGGTGAGGTGAGGAGGTTTCCCTTCAGCCTCTCCAACGCCTAGGTTAATTGATGGTTCTCTAAACCATACAGGCATGAGTTGAGCATGAACATCTGTGAGATGAGCAAGGGTAACATTGCCGAAGGGCTTCATACCTAACAGATCGTCTTCTGTTATTTTTTGTTTGGCGTTTAAAGAGCCCATAGGTGTTGTTGTGCCGTAAATCGCTGCGAGGGCTGCGGCTGCTTGCATGAATTCTCTACGAGATATCATTTGGGGTTCCTTTGTTTTTCGTAAAATTCTGAGTTTTGTTTTTAACTCCACAAAACATTTACGATACTGTTTTCATTACCAAATTTTTCATCCAAACTTCATCCAAAACCGAATAGGAGATATTATTTGAGCCCGGTTTTGGATAAAGTAAGGGTATGGGTTGTGCAACAAACCCATAACTTAATTGCGCAATTCAAGTTTTTTCTTGATTAGTTGCGCACGGCTGGGGTTTCAATTTGCAAACCTTTACCACGCTGGGCGAGGTAAATTTCTAATGCTACAAATTCATCTGATCCAACTTTGTAAGGGGTTGAACGAATGTTTTTCATGCAGCCCTTGAAACGACGATGGAGGGATCCAAGCTTTTGCCATTTCAGGCGATAAGTTGGGAAGCCATTTGATTGACCCTGACTGAGATGGTCGGCTCTAATGTATTTGCCGTAATTATCTTCATGACAATTTGAGCAAGACATATTTAACTGGCCAACGCGGGTGTAATAAATATTTTTGCCTTTTTCGACCCAAGGTTTCATTGGACCATCAGCTTGAACATTCATTGGCATGCCGCGAGAAAGGTTGCGGATGAAAGCTGTCATTGATAACATTTGGCTTGATTCCCACTTCCATTCTTTGGCTTCCATACCTTTTGTTCGGCATGTGTTGATGCGCTGCTCTAATGTGAGTGGGCGCTTTAATTTGGCATCCCATTTTGGCATATTTGCACCAACGCCCTTCATGGATTTTGCTGGGTCGTCATGACATGATTTACATGACTTATCTTTAGCGCCATCAACAGCGGACCATAGCTCTTCGCCTTGTTCAACCCAAAGATAACCTGGGTTCTCAAAGTCGTCTTTTTGCAGATTTTTTGTTTCTTTTGACCGGAAGTGCCAGCCAGAAAAAATTTCATCAAGCGGGCCATCATCAGTTGCTGGTTTGACCATCACTTTTGATATTCCACTTGGCAAACCTTCTTCAGCTTTTACTGTTTGCATGTAGGTAACGCTTGTTGCAGATAGCATCACACCAGCAAACAGAGCACAAAGTGCCTTGGTTTTTGCAGTAGCTTTCATAATCATTTTCCTCCCCGGCACTCAAATGCAGCAGTGTTTAATTTGAGATGCCTTATTATTTATTTCCCGGACGTCTGACTTGATAGCGGCAAGCTTAACTTACTGTTAGTTTTGATTTTTTTGAGTAAACGTCGCCATTGTCATCAGTCCAGATAAATTCAAACTCACCTGATTTTTCGGCTTTCATTGAGAATTGGAAAAATGGATTTGCTGAAATTGCTGGATCAAGGTCAACTGAGAAAATTTCAGTGCCCTCAAATTTAGCTTGGAACTTATTGATGATTTGTCTTGGAATGATCTTGCCAGTTTTTTTGTTTTTGCGAAGACCCGTTTCCATAATGTGTGAGATCAGAGTTTTAATCGTGACGATATCGCCTTTTGAGGCTTTTTTCGGCGCTTTTACTCTTGGTTTAGATTTTGCCATGTTTCTTAGTCTTTCAATTTAAATCTTTTCAATCAGAACTTGTTGATGCTTCGTTTAAGAAGAGCTGCTTGATGATTAGCCGCCGCAACCGCCGATTGTTACTTTCACTTCTGTTTTCGTCATGTGGAATGAACCGTCTGAAAGTTCAGCTACAGCAATTACATTTTGTGTTTTAGCAAGACGCATGCGTGATGATGCTTTTGCGACGCCGCTTAAGTGAGAAAAGTTAAATGTTGCAACTTCTGGGCGTGGATTGCCGCCAGCGATGATGATTACGCGTTTAACATAATCTTTTTTTGTCATCGGGCTTTCAACAGTGAAGCTTAATGGAACTGTATTTCCGTTTTCAGCGATTTCAGGCATTTCAAGCTTAATTTTGCCCTCTGCAGCGTTTTTGCCACCAGTGAATTTTTTAATAAGATCTTTTGCAAGATCAGTTTCAGCATGAGCAGCTAGCGGGTTTACGAATAGAGCTGCTGCTGCTGCCGTTGTTCCCAGAGCGAGGACGTCTCTGCGTGATAAGTCTTTCATTATTAAGGTTCCTTACTTTTTAAGGGTCATTAAATAGGCAATAATATCTTCGACCTGCTGGCCGTTTAGAATTGTTTTGCCTTTGAATTTTTTTGCAATACGTTGGCCAGCATCAGTGGTGTAAAATCCTGGCATAATGGTTTGATCACCAAAGACGGATTTTGCATTCACTAAAATAGCTCTTAGTTGCGCTGGTGAATATCTTGTCGCAACAGCGTCTACCGCTGGTCCGATTTCTCCGTGAAATGGTTTTTTGGACATGTCTTGATTGGCATGACATGCTAGGCAATTACCTAGTTTTCTGTTTGCAAACCAGTTTCTACCATCTGCAGCATTGCCAGGCTTATTCGTTAATGGTGATTTAATTTCTCCATCAACGATTTTTACCTTGTCTGGTGTTACTGGATTTGCTGAAGCTGCATTTATTGATATGGCGTTAGACGCTGCCGTGGCTCCCATGAGCGCACACGCAGCAATAGTGTATATTGCTTTTTTCATATCTAGATTTTCCTCCCCCTCCTTTTCGTACTATTCGGGTTTTTTGGAGGGTTTATTATCCGAATTAGTACTTAAGGTTAAGCATGACATAGCTTTTGATAAATATCAATAGTTATATTCGCATGTATGAATAATAGGGTTTTTTAAAATTTGATTTATGATGTTTTGCGTTTTGGTGAGGGGCAACGTTTTTTGATTAAGTGCTAAACGTTCGCCGACTCGCATTTATTCTTTTATCAAATTTGCGTGAGACTTTCGATTTTTTTCTGTTGTACCCACTCTATTTTGCGGGTTTTAATATTCGTGCTATTGAATATTTTAGGAATATTAGCTAAGTTTCATACATGATAAAAAGGCTATATTTAAAAAATCTCGTTCTTTTGCTTTCTATGATTGTTATGCTTTATGGCAGTTTAGGAAGTGCGAAGACATTTGCTGCTGAACTTATTATGGTTGAAGCTGGGGGATGTCATTGGTGTGAAGTCTGGGATGAGGAAATAGGTGTTGTTTATCATAAAACATCTGCTGGAAAAATCGCGCCATTACGCCGCGTTGATTTACATGAGAAACTTCCTGAAGATCTCAGTTTCTTGAAACAACTTGCATTTTCTCCTACTTTTATTGTTGTTAATAAGGGAGTGGAAGTTGGACGCATAACAGGTTACCCTGGGGAATCGTTTTTTTGGGCGCAATTAGAAATAATTTTAAAAAAACTGCCTAAAGAAAATATCGTTCAGACTAAAGTACACTAGTCTTTTACTGGTTAGTCCTGTTTTGCGGTAATAGGAATGATAGTATAAAATTATGTACATGCTGAATGTATGTATGTTTTTATTTTAAGGATTTTTAAGGAATTTACTTATGGATATTGTTGAAACCCTAAGGGAAGAGGGTAGCCATGAAAGTATGTCAAACAGCGCAAAAGCTGCGTGCGACCTTTTGCGAGGATTGGCGCAAGAAACACGTTTGATGATTTTATGTATGCTTTCTGAGGGCGAAAAATCAGTAGGTGAATTGGAAGCATTGTTAAATTTACGCCAACCTGCGGTTTCTCAACAGCTTGCGCGATTGAGAGCTGATAATTTGGTGACTACTCGGCGTGAAGGGCAAACGATTTATTATTCTTTAGGCAGTAAAGAAGCATCTGAAGTGATTGCTGTGCTTTATAATCTTTATTGCAAGGGTGCTCAAGACAAGGGTGCTGGGGGCTGCCCTTAATTAAGATTTTCAATTAGAGGATTTATGGAACTTTTTTCAACGGCTCACTACTTGATTTTTACTGGTTTGGTTTTGGGCGTTGTTATGGGTGCCACAGCAAGACGGGCTCGGTTTTGTACCTTTGGAGCCGTCGAAGACTATATTTTAATCGGAAAAACTGATCGTTTGCGGGCTTGGGGCTTGGCGATAGCTGTTGCCATTATTGGTGTGCAGTTTTTGCTGTTTTTTGATGTGGCTCGTATAAACGAAGTTTTTTATCTTGACCCTATTTTTGGTTTGCTCGGCGCTATTGTTGGGGGGCTTTTGTTTGGCCTTGGTATGTCCATGGTTGGCACGTGCGGCTATGGGGTTATCATTCGGGCAGCGAGTGGTGACCTTAAATCCTTATGTAATTTTTTAGTACTAGCTGTAACCGGTTATATGACGGCACGAGGCTTGTTTTCTGTTTTTCGAAATGAATTTATTGATCGTTTTGATATAAATTTGGCCCCAATTAAGGGGCAAGGTGTGCCGCATTTGTTTGGATCGATGTTTGGGTTAGACACTCAAGCGCAAAGTTCTTATTTATGGCTTGGGTTTGGCATTCTGTTTGGTGGGTTCATTTTATATTTTTGTTTTAAAGACAAAAGTTTTCGCTCTTCAAAAAGAGATATTGCTGCAGGCATTTTAATTGGCTTTTGTGTTGTTGGTGCTTTTTGGGCGACGGGGTATTTAGGATCTGACCCGTTTGATGAAGTGCGCGTTCAAGCGATTAGTTATGTTCTCCCTCTTGGAGATAGTCTCATTTACCTCATGACTTATAGTGGCTCTGTTATTACCTTTCCGGTGGCTTTGGTTTTAGGTACTTTTCTTGGTTCGTTTCTTATGGCTTATTGGCGCAATGAACTTCGCTTTGAAAGTTATGATGGTGTAAGAGAGACGCGCCGTCATATGCTTGGTGCGATGGCGATGGGAGCTGGTGGGATTACTGCACATGGTTGTACAATTGGTCAGGGAATTTCTGGTGTTTCGACTTTAGCGATTTCACCAATGATTGCACTTTTTTCTATTTTTGTTGGTGCAAGTTTTGGTTTGCACTGGGTTTTAAGCGGCAGTGCCAGAGAAGCATTTGATTTGCTTTTGGGGCGAAATGATTAGGGCTCGATGGGGAGACTTTAGATCAAGCAAACATTAAAGAGGTGTGCTTGATCTAAATTTTATCACTGACTTATTCTAACTCAATTAATAAGTCTTTTGCATCAATTTGGCTGCCGGCACTTACATGAAGCGCTTTGATGGTGCAGTCATTTTCTGCATGTATGCCAGTTTCCATTTTCATAGCTTCGATTGTTAAGAGAAGATCACCAGCACTTATCTTTTGGCCAATTGAAACAGCCAATGAGGCAACAACACCTGGCATTGGTGCGCTGACATGAGTTGGGTCTCCTTCAATTGCTTTTGGTCTTGAGATGACACTTGCTTTTGCTTTTCTGTTTGGCACACGAATGACACGTGGTTGACCGTTCAGCTCAAAAAATACTTTTACGTCACCATCATCATTGGTTTCTCCAACGGCGAGCAATCTGATTTCAAGTGTTTTACCTGGGTCAATTTCAGCTGTGATTTCTTCACCAGGCTTCATACCATAAAAGAAAGTGAGCGTTGGCAGGGTGCGCACAGGTCCATAATTCCTATGACGTCCCATATAATCCAGGAAGACTTTTGGATACATTAAATATCCATTTAAATCTTCATCATCGATTGAGAGGCCTTCTAATTCTTTAGATAGTTCTTTGCGAGTTTCTTCTAAATCAATGGCTGGCATATCTGCACCGGGCCGTGTGAGAAGAGGTTGTTCTCCTTTTAAGACCTTGCTTTGTAACTCCTTTGGAAATCCGCCAGGTGGTTGGCCTAAATTACCTTTCATCATATCAACGACACTATCTGGGAAGGCTACTTCTATGGTTGGGTCTTTGACTTCTGCTTGGGTTATATCTTGACTAACCATTAATAGTGCCATGTCACCAACTACTTTTGAAGAGGGGGTAACTTTAACTATATCTCCAAACATTTGGTTCACGTCAGCATAGGTTTGGGCAATTTCGGGCCAACGTTCCTCTAGGCCTAAACTGCGAGCTTGTGCTTTTAAGTTCGTAAATTGGCCGCCCGGCATTTCATGAAGGTATACTTCTGAGGCTGGTGCTTGAAGACCTGCTTCAAAGGCTGTGTATTGAGCGCGGACATGCTCCCAATATAATGCGATTTCTCTGATGGCTTTGATATCAAGGCCAGTGTCGCGGTCTGTGTGATTTAGAGCTTCGACGATGGAGCCAAGGCATGGCTGAGAGGTTGCTCCTGAAAATGGATCCATGGCTGCATCGACGGCGTCAACACCAGCGTCAATGCTTGCTAAAATGGTAGAGGCTGCGATGCCGCTGGTATCGTGAGTGTGGAAGTGAACTGGTAGGCCAATTTCTTCTTTGAGCGCCTTGATAAGTATTTTTGCGGCCGCAGGTTTTAAGAGGCCAGCCATATCTTTTAGACCCAAAATATGAGCGCCGGCAGCTTTGAGTTCTTTACCCATTGAGACGTAATAGTTGATGTCATATTTCGCGCGGTTCGGGTCTAGGATATCGCCTGTGTAGCAAATGGTGCCTTCACAGATTTTATTGGCTTCGCATACTGCGTCCATCGCAACGCGCATATTCTCAACCCAATTAAGGCTGTCAAAAACGCGGAAAACGTCGATGCCCGTTTCGGCTGCTTGTTTGACGAAAAATTGCACCACATTATCAGGATAGTTCGTGTAACCAACGCCATTTGATGCCCGTAAAAGCATTTGTGTCATGATGTTTGGACAGGCTGATCTGATATCGCGCAAACGTTGCCAAGGACATTCTTGTAAAAAGCGGTATGACACGTCAAAGGTGGCGCCGCCCCAACACTCAAGCGAGAAAAGGCTGGGTAGAGTTTTTGAATAGGTTTCAGCGATGTTGACCATGTCAAAAGAGCGCATGCGAGTTGCAAGAAGGGACTGATGACCGTCTCGCATGGTTGTGTCTGTGATGAGCACTTTCTTTTGATTTAACAACCAGTTAGCAACGGCTTTTGGGCCTTCTGCATCAAGCATTGTTCTTGTGCCTGCAGGCGGTGTGCTTGGCTCTTGAGTTGGAGCTTTTGGCGTTTTTACACTTGCTGCCGGTTTTTCTCGGTCTTCTGTTTCGGGGTGGCCGTTTACAGTGATGTCAGCGATGTAAGTTAAAATTTTTGTTGCTCTGTCTTTTCGTTTTTTGAGTTTGAAAAGATCTGGCGTGGTGTCAATAAACTTTGTTGTGTACTGGTTCGAGAGGAACGTTGGGTGTTGCAGTAAATTTTCGACAAATGCAATGTTGGTTGAAACACCTCTGATGCGGAATTCTCGTAATGCACGATCCATTCTTGCAATGGTGGCTTCTGGGGTCATGGCCCAGGCTGTGACTTTTACTAAAAGGCTATCATAATATCTGGTGATGACACCGCCGGAATAGGCTGTTCCGCCATCGAGACGAATGCCCATGCCTGTTGCTGAGCGATATGCAGAGATACGACCATAATCTGGGATAAAATTATTTTGCGGATCTTCAGTTGTGACGCGGCATTGAAGGGCGTGACCATTTAATCGGATATCGTTTTGTGTTTCTTTCCCCGTAGCTTCGCTTAGAGTTTTGCCTTCAGCGATTAGAATTTGAGCGCGGACAATGTCAATGCCTGTGACTTCTTCTGTGACAGTGTGCTCAACTTGAATGCGTGGGTTCACTTCAATGAAATAGAATTTATCTGTTTCCATATCCATTAAGAACTCAACGGTACCAGCGCATTCATAGCCCACATGCGAGCAGATTTTTAACCCAAGTTCGCAAATTTCGGCGCGTTGTTCTTGCGTGAGGTATGGCGCTGGGGCTCGCTCTACGACTTTTTGATTGCGGCGTTGAACAGAACAATCACGTTCAAAAAGATGGTAAATCTCTCCGTGGGTATCACCTAAAATTTGCACCTCAACGTGGCGGGCTCGCTGGATCATCTTTTCAAGATAGCCTTCACCATTGCCAAAAGCAGCTTCAGCTTCTCTGCGGCCTTCTCTTATTTTTTCTTCGAGCTCATCTTCAGAATGAATGGGGCGCATGCCGCGACCACCGCCCCCCCAACTTGCTTTGAGCATCATGGGGTAACCAATTTCTTTTGCGACCTGTTTTGCTTTATCGAAATCATCATCTAAAACGTCACTTGCTGGAATGACTGGGACGCCAGCTTCGATCGCGACTTTTCTTGCGCTTGCTTTGTCACCAAGGGCTCGCATGGTCGCAGCTTTTGGACCAATGAAGGTGATGTCATTGGCTTCACACGCGTCGACAAGTTCTGGGTTTTCTGACAAAAGACCATAACCTGGGTGGATAGCATCTGCACCAGATAGTTTAGCGACCCGGATGATTTCTTCAATGGAGAGATAGGCAGCAACAGGACCTAAATCTTCACCCACTTTATAAGCTTCATCGGCTTTGAAACGATGGAGAGAGAGTTTGTCTTCTTCCGCGTAAATGGCGACGGTTTTTTTGCCGAGTTCATTGACGGCCCGCAAAATTCTGATTGCGATTTCGCCGCGATTGGCAATGAGGATTTTTTTGAATTCTGCCATAATGACACCCTTCAGTTTGGTCTTATTATTTTTGCTTTGTTCTACTCGAGAGGGTGCTCACATATCAATGCGGCATAACTGCGAGTTTATCCTGAATGTTTGGTATGAACTACGGTGTTTCTGCGTAATTTTTAGCTTTGGGCATTTTACCAAGTCCAGGATTAAAGCTGTTGGTTGGGTCGATGGATTTGTAAAAATCCGCTAAATCTTGCTTGGCTTTATAAATATGCCCAACATTATGTTCTGCTGGATATTCTGCTTGTTTTTCATTGAGTAATTCCAGCATTTTTGCTTTGATTTCTTTTGGGTCTTCACCTTTTTTGACGATGTAGTCATGGTGGAAGACATGGCACATGAAATGGCCGTAATAAAATTTATCAACGAGTTTGTCAGTAATTTCTTTTGGCAAAACTTCTAGCCAATTTTTATCATTTCGCTTAAGCGCAATATCGAGAGCGATGACATCTTCAACGTCTTTATGGTGAACGGCTTGATAGCGGACAGGTGCGCCGGCTGCAGCAAATCTATGAAGTGCGGCTAATTTAGCTTCTTCAGGGGTGCACTCAAAATAATTACTGGCTTTTTCATTAAAAAATGTTTTTAAAAATTCTCTGGCTTCTTCAATACCTTCGCCATGCATTTTTAATATGAGGTGATGCTCATAATCATCCCGCCATTTTAAGAGCGATTTTGGTAGCATCTCTGGCCAAAGCTTACTTACAATTTGCATGAAATGGTCAGTTAGATTTTTTGGTAGAAATTTGATTTTGTTTAGGTGAGCGTCAACGGTACCTTTAAGGGCAAAAAACATTGGTAGATAATCAGTTCCTAAATATTTGATCATCATAAGGGTGTCTTTGCCATATTTTTTGGAAAGGTCGAAAATTCCCCGGTGCACATATTCCGCAGAAACGGGCAAGTTTTTAAATGACTTAAGGATTGTTCGTCTTAGCTCTGTTAATTCTTCAGGCGAGTTTGTGCCAATATAAAATGTAGCTTCTGATGTGTTTTTAGGAAAGGTATCTAGGCGAACGGAGAAGACAGCGAGTTTGCCAGCGCAACCACTTACTTCATAAAGCTTACTCTTATCGTTATTGTATCTTGCTGGTGTTTCAGCGTCGATGTTTCTTATACGTTCTTTATATTCAGTGTCAGATGCTTTTTGGTTTGTTTGAAGAACATCTTCTTTCGTGTAGTCACCATTTTCAAGGCGGGTCAGGATTTCTTCTGGTGTGTCGCCAAGCTCTATCCCTAAATGATTGACTAATTGTAGTTTGCCTTCAGCTGTAATTTGGGCAAAGAGGGCGAGTTCAGTGTAAGCTACGCCGCGCTCAATAAGAGAACCGCCTGAGTTGTTGCATACACCACCAACAATTGATGCGCCAATAGATGAAGAACCAATGACTGAATGAGGTTGGCGGTTAAAAGGTTTTAATATTCTTTCAAGTTTGAAGAGCGTTGAGCCTGGAAAGCTTAAGATTTGTTTGCCTTCATTTAGAACTTGAATTTGATCCATTCTGTTGGTGCTGATGATTACAACGTCGCGGTCATAAGTATTTTTGGGTGTGGAACCTTCGGTAAGACCTGTGTTTGCAGCTTGCATGATGATGATTTTATCAGCTTCTACACAGGCTTTGATCACTTGCCATTGTTCTAAAAGCGTACCAGGACGCAGCACTGCGATCGCTTTGCCTTCACCAGAGCGAAATCCTTTGCAAAAACGTTCCATCTTTTTATCATCAGTGAATACGTATTTGCTTCCTAAAATATTTTTAAAGGAATCAATAAGCTCTTTATTGTTCATTTTTGACCTACATTTTCTTTACGATGTGTGATCATCGGTCGCTTAATAAGCGACCGAGGGCAGCCATGTCGCCAGCTGAGGGAAGAAAAACACAATTGCTAGACCGACCAACTGCAGGATCACAAACGGGATAACACCTCTGTAAATATTCCAAAGGGTGATTTCTTTTGGACAAACCCCTTTTAGATAGAAAAGGGCAAAGCCAACAGGCGGGGTTAAGAAGGAGGTTTGTAATGTGACCGCGACAAGGATGACAAACCAAATGATTTGAGGATCTTCAAGACCGAAGCCTGGCACATCTAATGTTAAAGCGCTGATGATTGGACGCATTAGTGGTAAGATGATTAATGTGATTTCAATCCAATCAAGTACAAAACCGAGTAAAAACACAATGAATAGGATGAACAATACTGTACCGTAAGCGCTTAAGCCGGTTGAATGGATCATGCTTTCGATGAGTTGATCTCCGCCGAGCTCACGTAAAACAAAAGAAAATACTGTAGCGCCGAGGAAAATTGCGAAGATATAGGCTGTTGTATTGAATGTTGATTTCAAAACATTCTGAAGTTTTTTGAATGTTAGTTTTCTGTAAGCGATGGCTAATATAGTTGCGCCAATGGCACCGACACCAGAAGCTTCAGTTGGCGTTGTGATACCGGCAAAAATGGTTCCTAACACTGAAAGAATGAGAAGCAAAGTTGGGATAATTGCTATCATCAGTTCTTTAATGGCTTTCCAATCTGGCTTTACGGCGTCAGCAGGAACGGGTGCTACTGTTTTGTTTAGTTGTGCGTATGTAAATAAATATCCAAGATATAAAAGTCCGAGCAGGAAGCCGGGGAATACGGCAGCCATAAAGACATCACCAACGGAGAGTGTCATTTGGTCTGCCATGATTACAAGCATGATTGATGGAGGGATCAGAATGCCCAAAGTGCCTGAGGCTGAGACGACACCAGCTGCAAGAGATTTGGAATAATTTTGTTGCATCATGGTTGGAAGAGAGAGAACCCCAAGCAAGACAACTGAAGCACCGATGATGCCGGTTGATGCCGCGAGGATAATACCGATTAATGCAACTGTGATTGCAAGACCGCCTCTCACTGTGCCGAAAAGTTTTTGCATAGACTTCATCAAGCGCTCAGCAACGCCTGATTCATCAAGCATAAGCCCCATGAAGATGAACATTGGTAAGGCAACAAGAACAGCACTTGTCATTGTTGAATAGGTGCGGTTAACAACTGTACCAAGGGTTAGATAATCAAGACCTGAAAGTGTGCTGTCTAGGCCGGTCCATTTCATCATGTCATTATCGAACATGTACGCAACGCCGCAAAAAGCAACGCCCACACCAGCTAGAACCCATGCGACAGGAAAGCCTGAAAATAGAAGGGCAATGAAGGTCATGAACATTGCGATGACAAGTTTGTCTTCGGTGCTTTCAACTAAGTGGGTTAAGCCGTAACCAACAGCAGCAAAAAAGATAAAGGCGATGAGGATGACTTTTAAATCTTTGCCTATCTTCTCACTTGCATCGTTGATCCAAAGGGCGTGCACGTCGTGAATTAATCTTGCTAATGCACCGATAGCTAATAAGCAGAAACTTATTGGAATGATGGCTTTAAGGGCCCAACGAGCCGGTAGTCCTGTTGGACTATCTGAGCGTTCATTCACGCGGTAACTATCATAAAAATAATCGAGGCCCTGATCGATCATTAAATAAATAAAGGGCGTTAAAAGCGCTAAAATACCGATGACTTCAATTAGTCTTTTCGATTTTTGGCTTAAAGGGGTGTAGAGTATATCAACGCGTACATGGCTATCCGTTACCATGGCGTAGGAAATACCAATCATTGTGACGAGGGCATAGAAATGCCATTGGATCTCATCTAGTTTTGGAAAATTAATATCAAAAAAGTAACGCAGAGTAACTTGTGTGATAATCGCGGCGATGAGAAGTGCGTTAGCCCACATCACCACATGACCGATGGATTTTACGAATTTATCGAGGAAAAGGGCGAATGAACTTTTGTCACTATCTGGATGTTCAGCGAGTTGTTGGTATTTTTCAACTGGATCATCTGTGATGTTAACTTCATTTGCCATATGTACTAATCCCCAAACTTAGATCAATCTTTCACCTTCGGTATCATTTAGATTGTTTCTATTATTCTATTTTTTTAATTATATTCTATTTCTATTTAAAAATTTAACCATTCAGAGCGGCAAATCTAAATTGCCGCTCTCTCATCTTAAAATTTATGATGAACCTGGTTTCTCGCTATTAGCGTGGAAGAAACGCGTTGTTTTTCCATAGTTTATAGTCTTCACGGAATTTGTTCATGTCGGCTAAAACTTTATGGAAGAATTCGTCTTTTTCTTCTTTAACAACTTCGTCCCAAGCTTTTTTGAAAGCTGCGAGCATTTCGTCGTTCCAACGTTTGATTTTCACGCCATTCTTTTCAACATTTTCTTTCAAAACGTCATGTTGAATAGCTTCACCTTCAGCGTAGCTGTCAGCCATTGAAGCTTTACATGCATTTTCTAAGATCGCTTTATGTTGATCTGACATGCCGTTCCAAACTTTCTTATTAATAAGAAGTTCGAAAATTGTTGATTGCTGATGCCAGCCAGGGAAATAGTTATATTTAACGAGTTTATGGAAGCCTAGAAGCTTATCGATAGCAGGCATTGAGAATTCAGTTGCATCGATTGCGCCTTTTTCTAGAGCTGGGAAGATGTCTCCACCAGGAAGAAGAGATGTAGCCACACCCATTTTTTGCATTACTTTACCACCAAGGCCAAAGAAACGCATTTTTAGGCCCTTAAGATCTTCTGGCTTGTTGATTTCTTTACCGAACCAACCTGAGGTTTCAGGAGCAATGATTGCACAAGGAAGTACTTTAATGTTGTAACCGTTTTTATCGTACATTTCTTGATAAAGTTTAAGGCCATTGCCGTAATACATCCAAGCCATATATTCGCCTGTTTCTGGGCCAAAAGGAACCGCAGAGAACAATGAAGCTGCTGGCATCTTACCTGACCAGTAACCAGCTGTTGCATAGCCTGAATTAATTTTACCTGATGAAACTGTGTCTAGAATTTCGAAGGCTTTAACAAGTTTGCCTGGCTCATAGACTTTCATTTTTAATGAGCCGCCTGACATGCGGTCGAGTTCTTTTGCAACTCTTGGAATTGGCGTGCCAAGACCTGGAAGTGTACTCTTAAAAGCAATTGGTGTTTTTAAGAGAAGTTTGTCTGCGGCTATTGCTGCAGGTGCAAAAGAAATAGCGGCTACAGTAGCTGCTACTGCTAAGATAGATTTTTTCATAATTCCTCCACGACGATTATTAATCACTTAGCTTTTTTCATAATTGTGATTGATTGTTTTAAAAGCTTGTGAGTGGTGGTATATTAAGTTTACCAGTACGATAGTTCAATGTTTTTTTACTGAAATTTTTTAGTTTTCAAAGCTCTTTATCTTAAAACTCATAAAAAACAATAGCTTATTAGCTATTGCCTAAGTATTTATTGGTATGCGTAATTTTGTTTTATAATGATTGGTGACACTTTTGTATTTAGTGGCTATATAATTTATAATTAGGTTTACCAGTTACGAGATTGATGATTAATGAAGAAGAAATCTGCTATATTTGAACCGATTGACCATGAGACGGTGGTTGATTCAGTGACACATCAAATTGAGAATTTGATTGTTACTGGGGTTCTTAAGGAGGGAGCTAAGTTACCTTCTGAACGCGAAATGGCGGATGCGATGGATGTTTCACGACCTAAAATTCGTGAAGCTTTACAACGGTTAGAAGAGCTCAAGCTTGTTGTTGTGAAGCACGGTGAAGGGTCTTTTGTTGGGCCTATTATTGGCTCGGCTATGAACCCGGCTTTGATCAACCTTATATCCCGAAATCAAGCTGCTTTTTATGATTACCTTGAATATCGCCGAGAGCAAGAAGCTTTTGCGGCGCGGCTTGCTGCTACAAGGGCGACGAATTCGGATAAGGAAATTATCAGATATTTACTTGCAGAACATGAACGTGCCCATTTGGCGGGAGAAGACAAGACGGCTAAAAAAGCTGATATAGATTTTCATGCTGCGATTGTTGATGCTTGTCATAATACTATGATGATCCATACGATGGCGTCTATTTATGAACTCACTCATAAGGGCGTGTTTTATAATCCAGATTTCTTACTTGCTGTTGTTGGTAGTGGTGATGAGCTTATTCGCCAACATAAATTAATTGGCTTTGCAGTTTTGGAAGGGCGTGCTGAAGATGCAGCGCAGGCTGCTTGGGACCATATTGATTTTGTTGAGCAAAGCTTTAGAAAAAGTAATGAAAATTTACGCCGCGAATTTTTATCGCAAAAAAGATTGGCTGTCGTATCTGGTGATTAAAGTGGTTAAGTTTAAATCTCTCTTGTTCATTTAGACAGCCCTCAGCTTGTTATTTTATTGTGGCTTTGGCGCGCATAATTCTTTTGTAGGCGCTTTCAATTTTACCTGGTGCGATTTTTCCTTCGTCAATTGCTTTAGAGATAAGTGCAATTGTTTTGACTGGTAGGTTAGGGTCAGGTTTTCTTGAATTTGAAATCATCAAAATATCGACACCCGCATTCACTGCCCTGATGATGGTGTTTTTATAGCTGTAGTTTTTCGCAATGGCGCCCATTTGTAAATCGTCTGAAATAACTAGGCCGTTATAACCGAGTTTGTTTCTTAGCAAACCTGAAATAGCTGGTTTGGAAATTGAAACGGGGACACCATCACTTGCTATACGTTTATGGATAAGGTGACCAGGCATAATAGCTGGTGCATCACCTGATTTAATGAGTTGATTGAATGGATCTAACTCTTTGTTTTTCCAGGTATTTGAGATGTTTACAAACCCGTCGTGGCTATCGCCAATGCTTGAGCCGTGACCAGGGAAGTGTTTGAGAACTGTGATAATGCCAACTTCTTTGTGTGCCTTTACAAAGCTCCTGGCAAATGCGGTTACTTTTTTAGGGTCTGGGCTGTAAGCTCTATTCCATTTTGCTATCACAGGATTTCTTGGGTTTGAGAGAAGGTCCACTACGGGACCTAAGTTCATATTAAATCCGGCATTTTTACTAATTGAGGCGAGTTTTCTATATGTTGATTTGGCTTGCGCTGGGGACTGTTTTTTCGCAACCGATCTGGCTGATGGAATTGAAGGGTAACCGAGTTTTCTTCCCAACCTTTGAACCGAACCGCCTTCCATATCTAGTGCGATGAAAAGTTTATTATTACCGGCTGCATTTTTAAAAAGAGAGGTGAGTTGTTTCACGGAAGATTTTCTTTTGAAATTATATCCAAGAAAAACAACAGATCCGACTTGGCCTTTTTTTATTTGGCTTGCCAATCTTTTCGCACTTGCGCCATTGGCGCTGCCGCCTTGGAAACCCATCATGAGCATTTGTCCGATCATATGATTGCGATCAGCAGCCGTTGCGTTGACTGAAATGCAGCAGACAAAGAGTATTGATGCGAAAATTTTACTTATCAATTTCACGAGTTCGGTTCCGTTTCTTTTTAATAATGATCGAGATTATTTTGCTAATTCATCTGCCAAGCGAGAGATTGTTTTTTGATAAACTCTTGCTTTGTTCCACTTAGCGATCACTTCATAATTCGCAGAACCTGGTTTCCAGCCTTCTCCGGTTTTCCAGCCATTGCCTTTGAACCAAGCTGCGGTTGAAGCTAAAACATCTGGCACTGAGCGGTAGAGGTCGATTTTGTTGTTACCATCAAAGTCGATGGCATAATCAACAAAGCGTGTGGCAAGGAATTGAGTTTGGCCGATTTCACCAGCCCAGGCACCACGCATTTGTTTACGCGTTAAGTGGCCATCATCGACAATTTTTATTGCTGCGATGAGTTCAGCTGTGAAAAAAGCTGAGCGGCGGCAATCGTAAGAAAGGGTTGCGAGTGAGCTCATGATGTCTTTTTTGCCCATGAAGGTGCCAAAGGCAGTTTCTAGCCCCCAAATTGAGGTGAGCAGCGGAGCTGGGACGCCATATTTCTTCTCAACACGAGCAAAGGTTTTGGCATAGCGTTTCATTTTTTTGCGGCCGATGCGGACCATGCCTCTGGTGCGGCGTTTGTAAAAGACATCAAAACTTTGTTTGAACGATTTTTGGCTACGATCTAGACGGATGACTTTGTGGCTATATTTAACACCATTTAAAGAAGAATTGACGGCGCGGTTGGAAAAGCCTTTTGCTTTCATTTCTTTTTTGAAGCTCACCAACCAACTATTGAAGCCTTTGGAAGTATTGCCACAAGCTCTGGCTGAGGCAACTGATGTGGTTGAGATTAAAAGACTTAGTAAGAGACCTAGTGTAACACCAGCGCTAAGAATAAACCGAACCATTTGACACCTCTTTAGAATAGTTTTTTGGCCATTAAACCCTATGTTATTGGCGCCAACCTTAAGTTAATTAGGTTTATTTCGCAACAAATAGAATGTTCTTTGCTTTAAGCGGCTTGTTTAAGTTTTCACAGATAAGTTTAAGGTTTTATTCTCGGTAAGTTGGCGGGAAAATAAGGCGTTTTTTAGTGCTTATGATTGCCTTATTTCCCATTAATTGAGGTGTTTTATATTTTTTAATTTCTAAACCTTAGATTTTCTCGGGATAATTGGTTGATGGTTTGACAACCCATCAACATCATATCGCGTTCGATTTCTTCTCTGAATAATTTTAGCGCACGTTCCACACCTGGTTGTCCGGCGGCGGCTAAAGCATATAGATATAACCGGCCGCCAGCGCAGGCTTTGGCGCCAAGAGACAAGGCTTTTAGAACATGAGTGCCTCTTTGAATGCCGCTATCAAAAATGACATCTAATTTATCGCCAACAGCATCTACGATTTCAGCTAGTTGATCAAAGGAAGAGCGGGAACCATCGAGCTGGCGTCCTCCATGATTAGAGACGATGATGCCGGTAGCTCCGATATCAACTGCTTTTTTTGCGTCTTCAACACTCATGATACCTTTTAGGCAAAATTCACCGCTCCATTTTTTGCAAATATCTTCAGCGTCATTCCACGACATGGATTGATCCAACATGGTTTTAAAATAGTTGCTTACGGAAATAGCGATGTCTGTGCCTTGATCAACATGATCTTCCAGTTGAGGGAGCTTGAATTTTTCGTGAGTGAAATGGTTGATAGCCCAGGCAGGGTGAGTGGCAAAGCTAATGAGGCTTTTTAAGGTTAGTTTTGGGGGAGAAGTAAAGCCTGTAACCACGTCTCTTTCCCTATTGCCGCCAGTGATTGAATCAACCGTTAAAGCCAGTACATCAAAATTTGCTTTTTTGGCGCGTTCGATCATGGCGTCGTTTAACCCTCTATCTTTATGAAAATAGAGTTGGAACATTTTAGGGGTGTCGATAAGCTCTGCGATTTCTTCAATGCTGACTGTGCCAAGGGAGGAAACGCCAAACATGGTGTTGTTTTTTTGAGCAGCTTTGGCAACAGCTCTTTCCCCATCATGATGAAACAATCTTTGCAACGCTGTTGGAGCGCAGAAAAGTGGCATGTCTAGTTTGCGACCGAAAATGGTGGTGCTCATGTCTATTTTTTCAACGCCTGCCAGCACATTTGGGACAAGGTCGCAACTCTCAAAGGCTTCAGTATTTCTTCTGTAGGTTGTTTCATCTTCTGCAGCGCCATCAATATAGTGAAAAATGGGTGATGGTAATTTTTGCTTTGCCAGTTTTCTAAAATCCTGGAAATTATGACATTTTGAGAGACGCATGCGTTTTTCCTTCAAATGGAGGGTTTTTAACTTTTTACTTTTTGGTATAGTGGTATTATCAATTTGTTGGTATAATGGTCATACCAATTTTTTAAAGGAGTTGCAAGCCCGTGTCGTTTACCCCTGTTGTCGCGCCTAATATTACAGCGGCTATTATTGCCCAAATTAGAGAATTAATTGCTTCTGATGTTTTGCAGCCGGGTGATCAACTCCCTGGTGAGCGGGATTTGGCAGTTCGTTTGGATGTGTCTCGAACATCTGTTCGGAGTGCCTTGCAGGCTTTAGTGACGGAAGGTTTGTTGGTTTCGCGGCATGGGTCTGGCTTTCGGGTTTCTACAGCTATTGGACGTTCACTTGCCGACCCACTTTTAAATCTTTTAGGGAGTTCTGAGGACGCTATTTCTGATTATTTGAGATTTCGTATGCTTATTGAAGGAGAAAGTGTTGCTGAGGTTGCTGTGTCTGCAAGTGGTGAAGAGAAAAAGGAAATTCGACGGTTTCATGAAATGATGTGTGAGGCATTTGATAGTGGTGAATTTTCTAAAATTAGTGAACTTGATATTGATTTTCATATGGCGTTATTGGAAGCGACTGGGAATTTGGTGACCATTCAAGTTGCGCGTTCACTGCAGGATGTTTTAAGTCATGCGATTGAGCAAAGTCATTTGTTTTTCTTAAGTGATGAAAAAGAATTAAAAGTCATTCTTTCGCAGCATGAAGATATTGTAAAAGCGATTGAGGAAGGGGCAGCTAAAAAGGCTAAAAAAGCTTTGTTGAAACATCTTGAATATCAAGAAATGCTTTGGAAGAAAAAACAAGATTTGGACAGGCGGGATAAATTATCAGCAAAACGCAAATCATGGTCTCTTGAGGTGAAAAGGTAAGGTGAGTTTTTGTCACTTCATAAAAACTTGAACAAGGTTTCTTTATTTTTAGGTTTTCTTGTATATTGCTTTGTGCGAATGTAAAAAATTCATTCATTTACTCATGGAGCGTTTTTATGAAATCAATTTTGAAGGTTTTTATATCTCTGTTTTTACTGATCAGTTCATCATTCATGGTTCAGGCAGAGGAAGGCGTTCACAAATTGGTTTTGCAAGTGAGTGACAATGAGGTGGCTAAGATGAATGCTGCTTTGAATGTGGCTGCCAATGTTTCACGGCATTATTCAAGCTTAGGTGAAGAGGTTGATATTAAGATTGTTGCCTTTAATGCTGGGCTTCATATGCTGCGGACTGATACGTCGCCTGTAGCAAAACGCATATCTAATTTTTCTCTTAGTATGCCGAATGTTACTTTTCAG